>NZ_JBEYER010000015.1:83582-87568 GCF_040634005.1 Micromonospora sp. NPDC007271 | reverse complement strand
CATATCTACCGACTCACCACCCATCCAAGATCACGATCGCCGTGAAAGGCCGAGGCTAGCCGAGGCTCTAGATGGTCCTACGGTGCTTCTAGGGTTTCCTGGGCTGCGCTTTGGCTACGTGCTCGCGCACTCGCTCCCACAGGTTCCGGGGAATCTCGATCATCACGCGGTTGTCCTCGACCGTTCCCCTGTCGAGATCGAAGCGGAACGACGCCGCCTCACTTGCCAGCGCCGCAGACGTTGAGATCGGCTGAGCGTGGACGATTGCGCGAACGCCCGCCTCCCGTAGCTCTCGATTCCGCTCCGAAGGATCATCGAGCGACGCCCACCGCTCGCGGTACGTCTGGCCCGTCGGCTCAAGCACCCACTCATCGGGCCGCGACGGCTTCGCCTTCAACTCTGCGCGCTGAGCCTCAAGGCTTCGATACATCTCGCGGAACTCTCGCGTCCCGTCGTCCCCTGAGTAGAGGCCAGCGGCGCGATCCTCGCGCAGCTCCTTAAGCCGCTGCTCGATCTGCTCCAACCGCTCGGCGAAGTTCTCGCCAGGGACGAACACCCGACGCACGATCTCAAGGTCCCCGACCAGCGTGAGAAACCCGCGCTCGACGGTCCCCTCTAGAAGATGGGCGGGGATGGAACTCATGCCCTCGGGGCAGTTGCGGCTAGCGCGAGCGCGGAGGCCGCAGCGGTAGTACATGCCCGCTCGTCCGCGGTTGCGGTACAGCGGTTCACCGCACTTGCAGTAGGCGACCCGCAGCAGAGGGGAGCCGCCCACCCTGTTGCCCGCCTTCGGGTTGCTGTTCTTCGTCAAGGCTTCCTGTAGCTGCCCCCACTCGGTGTGGGTCAGGATCGGCTCCGCTCGACGGAGCGGCAACCCGTCCTCGCCCAGCACAAGGCGAGTCACCTTCTCCTGCTTGCCCTCGACCGTGCGAGTCTCGGTCATCTCCGAGTAGCCGAGGAGAGTGTGGGAGCGAAGCATTTTGAGGAGGTTCCCGACCCGCCACTCAGAGCGGGCCGCTGCCTTCCCTGCCCGCATCCGCTGAACGTCCAGGGAGCTGGGAACCTTCTCGTCGTTCAGCCAGCGGACCACCGAGTTAGCCGAGGCGCCGCCGACGATCCGCGACACGATCTCGCGGACGACAGCACTTGTCTCGGGATCGATCTCCAGCCGCCATCCCTCACCAGTCGCCGCCTTAACGGGGCGGTACCCGTAGGGGACGAACCCGCCGCGCCAGCGGCCCTGCTTCATCAGGTGAGTAAAGGAGGAGCGGGCGCGCTCGCGGATGGCCTCAAGCTCGCCCTCTGCGAGAGCGGCAAGGATGTTGACGAAAATGCCGCCCATCGGGCTATTGATGTCGAACCCCTCAGAGGTGGAGGCAATCGACTTCCCGCTCCGCTTGCACCAGTCGATCAGCGCCGCCAGGTGGAGGACCCGCCGCGAGATTCGGTCGAGCCTCCATGCGCACAAGATGTCGAACTCTGCGACCTGCGCTGTTCCGCCGATCTCGAAGGGCAACCACTCGCCAAGCTTCGGCCGCTCCCATGGAGCCATGGCACCAGATACGTCGGTGTCCTCGGCGAAGTCCACGAGCGTGTGCCCGTTCTGCTCCGCCCACGTCTTGATGTACTGCTTCTGTCGCTCCACCGAGGTTGATTCCTCGCGCGTCCTGGACAGACGGACGACACCCAACACCCTGGCCACGGCTTACCTCCCGCTTGGCTGACCTGCGCCGACGGTAGGCGGACGGGGAAGCGGCGTCAAACCCTTGACTTTGGCTCGTCGAGGAAGAGCACGCCGCGGTGCGCCAGCGACACCGCGCCCGGCCGGGCCAGCCCGGACCCGCCGCCGACCAGCGCGGGGACCGTGGCCGTGTGGTGCGGCGCCTGGAACGGCGGCCGGCGCAGCAGCCGCCCGCCGGGCGGCAGGAGTCCGGCGATGGAGTGCAGGGCGGTGACCTCCAGTGCGGCGTCGTCGTCGAGCTCCGGCAGGATCGACGGAAGTCGCTCGGCGAGCATGGTCTTGCCGGCCCCCGGCGGCCCGAGCAGCGCCAGGTGGTGCCCGCCGGCGGCCGCGACCTCCAGTGCCCGGCGGCCGAGTTGCTGTCCGGCGACGTCGGCCAGGTCGGGGCCCCCGGCGTCGGGGGCCGGGTCGGCAGCCGGCGGTGGGAGCAGCGGCGAGCCGTCCCGGACGAAGGCGACCAGCCGGTGCAGGGTGTCCACCGCGCGTACCTGCACGCCGGGGATCACCGCGGCCTCGGCGGCGTTGCCGGCCGGCACCACCATCCGCGAGAAGCCGGCCCGGGCCGCGGCGGCGACCATCGGCAGCACGCCCCGGACCGGGCGGACCGTGCCGTCCAGACCGAGCTCGCCGAGGACCACCGTCCGCTCCAGCGGCAGCAGCGGCAGCTCGCCCGAGCCGCCGAGCACCGCCGCCGCGATGGCCAGGTCGAACGCCGAACCGTACTTCGGCAGGGTGGCCGGGAGCAGGTTGAGGGTGATCCGCCGGTTCGGCCATTTCTGGCCGGAGTTGACGATGGCCGCGCGAACCCGGTCCCGGGCCTCGTGCAGCGCGGTGTCGGGCAGCCCGGAGATCACGACCGCCGGCAGCCCCGGCGCCAGGTCGGCCTCCACCTCCACCACGTGCCCGGCCACCCCGACCAGACCCACGCAGAGCACCTTGGCGTAGCTCATGGCTAGAAAGCACCCCTCAGGTGCTCGACCCGGGCGGGACCGGCGGCGGAGAGCCGTACGGCCAGGACGTCGAAGCGGACCTCCTCCGCCGTGGTGCCCGTCTCGGCCAGCCACCGGGCGGCCAGGCCCCGCAGCCGCCGTGCCTTCGCCGGCACGACCGCTTCGGCCGGGGTGCCGAAGTCCTCCGTGCGGCGGGTCTTCACCTCGCAGAAGGCGAGCACCGCGCCCTCCCAGGCGATGATGTCGATCTCCCCGTCGGGGCACCGCCAGTTCCGGGCGACCGGGCGCAGCCCCGCCTCGATCAGGTGCCTTACGGCGCACCGCTCCCCGTACGCGCCGACGGCCTGGTTCCGCTTCGTCATGCCGGTCACGATGCGGCGTCCAACGGCCGGCGGGGGGATCTCGCTCGGTGCCCTGTGGACGAGGGAGCGCCCTGTGGACGGGCGGACGATCATGCCTCGGCTGTGCTATGTGCCACCACCGGACCGGGAGCCGAGCTGGACGCCGCCGCCTCGGCGCGCGGCGGGCCGACCGGGGAGGTCAGCCGGAGCGTCGGTCACCGAGCGTGTTCGCGCTGGCATCGGCTCGTGCTCGGCTGATCCGGCTGTGACGTCGCGCTTCCGGGCGGATGGCGCGCGCGAATCCGGTCGCATACGGTGCCCGTCGTGGACGGACGACGGAGCTTTCCCGAGGATCAGCAGGGGCCGCACTGGAGCGACCGCGGCTACGCCGAACCGGACTGGCACGCTGCAGGCGAGCCGCGCTACCACGACGACGACATGCGCGCCCCCGAGCAGCGCGCCGGCGGCGAGAGCCGGTACGGCGACCCGGGCCGGTTCGGCGACCCGCAGGGCGACGACAGCGCCAGTTACCGGGGGGCGCGCCGGCTGGACGACCCGGACGTCTCCGGTGAGCTGCCGGGCGAGCGCGGCGGACGACGGGCGGCGCGCGAGGGCCGCGACCTCCCCGACGGCGTACGTGAGAGCGCCGCTGATCCGCTCGGGTTGGACCGTACGGGCGACCCGCTGCGCCCCGGGTCGCTGGCCGGCTACCCGATCGTCGAGCCCTCCCGCCCGGCCGAGGCCACCGTCGCCGCGCCGGCGTCGATCGCCGTCGGGGAGTGGCCGTCCCACGGCGCGCCCGCCGCGCTGATCGTGGGAGATCGGCCGACGCACGGCACGCCCGCCCCGCTGGCCGTGGTCGACCGTCCGGCCCACGGCACGCCCACGCCGCTGACGGTCGGGGAGCGGCCCGCCGCGTCCGCGACCGCGGAGGGTGCCCGGGCGCCGCACCCG
>NZ_JBEYER010000015.1:0-83482 GCF_040634005.1 Micromonospora sp. NPDC007271 | reverse complement strand
TTGGATGTGTCGGGCGGTCCGGTCCCGCATCCGTTGGATGTGTCGGGCGGTCCGGTCCCGCATCCGTTGGATGTGTCGGGCGGTCCGGCCCCGCACCCGCTGGACGTGCCGACCGGGCCGATGCCCTCGGTCGTGCCCCGGCCCGACGGTCCGTCGCCGGGGGACGGCGTCTACCGGACCCGCCGGCCGGCGCTCGCGGTGCTGCTGGCGGTGCTGGTGCTGGCCCTGGAAGCTCCGGCCCTGCGGGTGCTCCTGCGCGGCCTGGTGGGCGATCCGGTCTCCACCTCGCACGTCGTGGTGGGCACGTTCCTGGTGGTGGGGTTGCCCATCTTCGGCGCCGGCCTGTACGGGCTGCGCACCGGCGGCCTGGCCCTCGCCGACGGCAGCCGCGGCTGGCTCCGGCCGCCGACGGCCTACCTGACCGTCGGGCTCGTGCTCTTCGTCGCGGCGGCGCTCGCCGCCCGCTGACCCACCCCCGGCGCAGCAGGTGGCGGTGTCCGAGGTGCCGGAAGCCGCCACCCGCCGCGAGCGGCCCGGGGCCGTGCCCGGTAAGCGCCCCGCTGGGCGTTCCCGCACCCCGGGACCGGCGTACGGCGAAGGGGCGTACACTGGTCGACTGGCGACCGCCCCGTGCGGTCGACCTCGCGTGCCCACTCCACGGACATTTCCGTGGAGTGCCGGCCTCCCTGGTCCCGATCATGATCGGGTCCGTCACGGCCGGCGACCGGGTGCCAGGCCGCCCGGCCGCCGGCCGGGCGGGACAAACCAGGGACCGCAAGGAGTACCCACCATGGCCGTCGTGACCATGCGTCAGCTGCTGGAGAGCGGTGTCCACTTCGGGCACCAGACCCGCCGCTGGAACCCGAAGATGAAGCGCTTCATCTTCACCGAGCGTAACGGCATCTACATCATCGACCTGCGCCAGACGCTCGACTACATCGAGAAGGCGTACGACTTCGTGCGCAACACGGTGGCCGAGGGCGGCAGCATCCTCTTCGTCGGCACCAAGAAGCAGGCCCAGGAGGCGATCGCCGAGCAGGCGACCCGGGTCGGCCAGCCGTACGTGAACCACCGCTGGCTCGGTGGCATGCTGACCAACTTCCAGACGGTGTACAAGCGGCTCCAGCGGATGAAGGAGCTGGAGGCCCTGGGTGACCTGAGCGGCACCGCCGCCGGTTACACCAAGAAGGAGACCCTGCAGCTCTCCCGCGAGAAGGAGAAGCTGAGCAAGACCCTCGGTGGTCTGCGGGACATGCAGAAGCTCCCGGCGGCGGTCTGGGTGGTGGACACCAAGAAGGAGCACATCGCCGTCGACGAGGCCCGCAAGCTGG
The DNA here is from genome assembly GCF_040634005.1 of Micromonospora sp. NPDC007271. Classification (NCBI taxonomy): domain Bacteria; kingdom Bacillati; phylum Actinomycetota; class Actinomycetes; order Micromonosporales; family Micromonosporaceae; genus Micromonospora; species Micromonospora sp. NPDC007271. Next base: position 82,151 of record NZ_JBEYER010000015.1, on the reverse strand, counting down.
GCATCCCGGTCATCGCCGTGCTCGACACCAACTGCGACCCGGACGAGGTCGACTTCCCGATCCCGGGCAACGACGACGCGATCCGTTCGGCCGAGTTGCTGACCAAGGTCGTCGCCGCCGCCGTCGCGGACGGCCTGATCGCCCGCTCCGGCCGGCGCCGGGGCACCGACGAGAAGCCCGAGCCGGGCCAGGTCGGTGCCGACGAGCCGCTGGCCGAGTGGGAGCGCGAGCTGCTCGAGGAGCCGAAGAAGGGCGACGAGCAGCCGGCGACCACCGCCGCGGAGTGATCGAGCCGTCGCGTCCCCACCGTCCGGTTCTTCGGCCGGTGGGGCGCGGCGGGTCTCCCGGGCACAACCGGCCCGGATCCGGGTAACCGGCAGCCAGACCATCCCACCGCAGTCTCAAGACCCGAAGAGAGAGCCATGTCCAACTTCACCGCCGCGGACGTCAAGAAGCTCCGCGACCTCACCGGCGCCGGCATGATGGACTGCAAGAAGGCGTTGGCCGAGGCCGAGGGCGACTTCGACAAGGCCGTCGAGATCCTGCGTGTCAAGGGCGCCAAGGACGTCGGCAAGCGGGCCGGCCGCACCGCCGCCAACGGCCTCATCGCGCACGCCGGCCAGGCGCTGCTCGAGCTCAACTGCGAGACCGACTTCGTCGCCAAGAACGACGCCTTCATCGCGCTGGCCCAGCAGCTGGTCGAGCACGGCGTGGCCAGCGGCGCGAGCAGCGCCGAGGAGCTGCTCGCCAGCACCATCGACGGCAAGACCGTCGCCGACCTGATCCAGGAGCAGTCCGCCAAGATCGGCGAGAAGCTGGTGCTCAACCGTTTCGCCAAGCTCGATGGCACCACCGCGGTCTACCTGCACCGCAAGAGCCAGGACCTGCCGCCGGCCGTCGGCGTGCTGGTGCAGTACACCGGCAAGAGCGACGAGGCCGCCGACGCGGACGCCCGTGGCGTGGCCATGCAGGTCGCCGCGATGCGGCCGAGGTACCTCGCCCGCGACGAGGTCCCGGCCGAGGTCGTCGAGTCGGAGCGGCGCGTCGCCGAGCAGACCGCCCGCGAGGAGAACAAGCCCGAGGCGGCGCTGCCGAAGATCGTCGAGGGCCGGGTGAACGCCTTCTTCAAGGACTTCGTCCTGCTGGAGCAGGCGTCGGTCACCGACAACAAGAAGACGGTGCAGCAGGTGCTGGCCGAGGCCGGCATCGAGGTGACCGGCTTCCTGCGGTTCGAGGTCGGCCAGGCCTGAGCCGCCGCCGCGGACGCGTGACGCGACCGTGGCCAGGGGAACGTCGACGAGGAGGCCGCCGGTGTACGTGACAGGCACCGCGGCCTCCTCGTCACATAGGGTCGGCAACGGCAGGTACGCGGTACGCGCACCCGGGGTGCGCGACGGAAGGGGCGGGGCGGATGACGCAGGTTGTGAGTGACCGGAGCCTGGCGGCGGATGATCCGACCGCCCCACCGCCCGGCCGGGCCCGCCGGGTGGTGCTGAAGCTGTCCGGCGAGGTCTTCGGCGGCGGCGCGATCGGCGTCGACCCGGACGTCGTCCAGGGCATCGCCCGGCAGATCGCCACCGTGGTGCGCCGCGGCGTGCAGGTCTCCGTGGTGGTCGGCGGCGGCAACTTCTTCCGCGGTGCCGAGCTGCAGAAGCGCGGCATGGACCGGGCCCGGGCCGACTACATGGGCATGCTCGGCACGGTGATGAACTGCCTGGCCCTCCAGGACTTCCTGGAGAAGGAGGGCATCGAGACCCGGGTGCAGAGCGCGATCACCATGGCTCAGGTCGCCGAGCCGTACATCCCGCTGCGGGCGATCCGGCACCTGGAGAAGGGCCGCGTGGTCATCTTCGGCGCCGGCGCCGGCATGCCGTACTTCTCCACCGACACCGTCGCGGCTCAGCGGGCGCTGGAGATCCGTGCCGACGTGGTGCTGATGAGCAAGAACGGCGTGGACGCCGTGTACACGGCGGACCCCCGGACCGACCCGACCGCGAGCAAGCTCGACTCGATCACCTTCTCCGAGGTGCTGCGCCGCAACCTGCGGGTGGCCGACGCCGCGGCGTTCAGCCTCTGCATGGAGAACGGCCTGCCGATGCTGGTCTTCGGTGCCCAGGGCGACGACACCATTGTCCGCGCCGTCGGCGGCGAGAAGATCGGCACCCTGATCACCGCCTGAGCGGCCGGCCGAGCCGACAGCGGTCCCGGCGATACGACAGCAGCAGCACAGTCCACGACGAGCAACAGAAGGAGGCGAGGAGACCGGTGATCGACGACACCCTCCTCGAGGCCGAGGAGAAGATGGAGCGTGCCATCGAGCACGCCAAGGAAGAGTTCGGGGGCATCCGCACCGGTCGCGCCAACGCCGCCATGTTCTCCCGGATCCTCATCGACTACTACGGCAGCCCCACGCCGCTGCCGCAGATGGCGTCCATCGCGGTGCCGGAGCCGCGCATGGTGATCATCAAGCCGTACGACAACTCGCAGCTGGGCGCCATGGAGAAGGCGATCCGCGATTCCGACCTCGGGGTCAACCCGAACAACGAGGGCAACCAGCTGCGCATCCTGCTCCCGCAGATGACCGAGGAGCGGCGCCGCGACATGATCAAGGCGGCCCGGCAGAAGGGCGAGGAGGCCAAGGTCGCCGTCCGCAACATCCGCCGCAAGGGCAAGGAAGAGCTGGACCGCCTGGTCAAGGACGGCGAGGTCGGCGAGGACGAGGGCCGGCGCGCCGAGAAGGAGCTGGACGACCTGACCCAGCGGTTCGTCGCCACCGTCGACGAGCTGGTCAAGCGCAAGGAGACCGAGCTGCTCGAGGTCTGAGCGGTCGACCATCCGTCACGGCACCGGCGTGCCGCCGCCCTTCCGGGCGGTGGGCCGGTGCCGTCGTCGTGTGGGCCATCGTGCGCCGTCCCGGGTTCCCGGGTGCAGTAGGCTCGGCACGATTCCCGACCACCACGGGGTGAACGGCGGGGATCGGCCGGCCGTCGGGTCGGTCAACCGGAACAGTCACGCCTGTAGGGGATGGTCTTGGTTTTGCGTCATGTGGCTCCCGTACCGCGTCCGCTCGGTACGTGATGTCCCGCCCCGACCCCTACGGCGCCGCCGAGTCGCGCGGCTGGGACCGCCCGGCCCCGCTGCCGTGGCCGGAGACCGACCTCGAACCGCAGCCCTGGCAGCGGCCGGGCGGCGGCGCGGAGGCGTACGCGGAGTCGCCCGGTCGTACCCGTCCCGCCGCTGATCCGTACGCCCCGCCGTGGCCGGACGACGCGCGGTACGACGCGCCGCGCGGCCGCCGGTCGTACGAGGACCACCCGGGCCCCGGCCGGGACGACCGGGCGTACCAGGGTGCGGACCGCGGCTGGCGCGAACAGGCCGGCCACCGCGACGACCTGGCTCCTCCGGGAATCGACCGGGACGAGCGCGACCGCCGGGACCGCGGCCCGACCCGCGCCGATGAGCCCGACCGGTGGGACGCCGGCCCGGCGTACCGGGACGAGGGCGACCCGTGGGACCGCGACCCGACCCACCGCGACGAGCGCGACCGGTGGGCTGCCGGCCCGCACCATCGTGGCCCGGGTCCGGGCCCGCGGGAGGAGCCCCCGTACCGGGACGCGGGCAGCGACCCGCGTGACCGGGCCTACGACGAGCCGGTTCGGGGTAGTCGATCCGACATGCCGGACGACGAGTACCCGACCGCGCAGATCGCCCCGGTCCGGGACGAATCGACCGGCCCGCTGACGGCGGTAGCGGACGATCCGGCACCCGGGCGGCGGTCGGGCCGGCGCGGGCGGGGCCGCCGCCGGGCCAGCGCGGACCGGCCGGCGACAACCCAGCCGGCCGCCGGCCGGGCGGGCCGCAACCTGCCGGCCGCCATCGGGGTCGGGCTGGCACTCGGCGCGGCGATCGTGCTGCCGCTCTTCCTCTACCCGCTGGCGTTCCTCGCCGTGATCGCCGCCGCGGTGGGGATCGGCATCTGGGAGATGGCCCGGGCGGTCCGGCGGAGCGGGGCCCACCCGCCGCTGGTCCCGCTGATCGCCGGTGGCGTGATCACCGTCGGGCTGGCCTGGTTCGCCGGCCCGGACGCGCAGAGTCTCGGCCTGCTGGTCACCGTGCTCGGCGCGATGATCTGGCGCTTGGGTGACGGGCCCGGCAACTACCAGCGGGACCTGACGGCCGCCACCCTGATCGCGGTCTACGTGCCCTTCCTCGGCGGCTTCGCGGCCATGCTCGCGGCCGCCCCCGACGACGGGCCCTTCCGGGTGCTGGTCACCCTGGTTGCCGTGGTGCTCTCCGACACCGGCGGCTACGCGGCCGGTGTCGCCTTCGGCAAGCATCCGATGGCTCCCCGGATCAGCCCGAAGAAGTCCTGGGAAGGCTTCGCCGGCTCGGTGACCGCGGCCGCGGCGGGCAGCGCCCTGCTGCTCTGGCTGCTGCTCGACGTGGCTCCCTGGTGGGGCGCGCTGTTCGGGGTGGCGATCTCGTGCGCGGCGGTCGTCGGTGACCTGGCCGAGTCGATGATCAAGCGGGACCTCGGGGTCAAGGATATGAGCAACCTGCTCCCCGGGCACGGCGGCCTGATGGACCGGCTCGACTCGATCCTGTTCGCGGTGCCGACGGCGTACCTGTTGCTGGCGGTCCTGGTGCCGATGGCGGGCTGAGGGATGAATCACGTGGGTGGGCGCGCATCCACCAGCCGGTCGGGGTCGATTCGGCCCCTACGGACGGGTGCGCCCCGCCCCTGGCGTGTCAGACTGGACGCGCCATGACGAGTCTCCCCCTGATCTCCGTTGACCCCGACGCCCGTGGCCGCCGGCCCGCGATGCCGCCCCGTCACCTCGCCGACCTGGACCTGCCGGGCCGGCAGGCGCTCGTCGCCGAGCTGGGGGAGCCGGCCTTCCGCGCCAAGCAGGTCTCCAACCACTACTTCGGTCGCCTCGTCCGCGATCCCACCCGGATGACCGACCTGCCGGCGGCCACCCGGGAGCGGCTGGCCGGGGCACTGCTGCCCACCCTGCTCACCCCGGTACGCGAGCTGGCGTGCGACGAGGGTGCCACCCGGAAGGCGCTCTGGCGGCTGCACGACGGCTCGCTGGTGGAGAGCGTGCTGATGGGCTACCCGGACCGGGTCACCGTCTGCATCTCCAGCCAGGCCGGCTGCGGCATGGCCTGCCCGTTCTGCGCCACCGGACAGGCCGGCCTGACCCGTAACCTGTCGACCGCCGAGATCGTCGACCAGGCTGTCTACCTCGCCGGGGTGGCCGCCTCGGGGGCGGTCGCCGGCTCGCCGCCGCGGCTGTCACACGTCGTCTTCATGGGCATGGGCGAACCACTGGCCAACTACTCGCGGGTGGTCGCGGCGATCCGCCGGCTGGTCGCGCCGGCACCGGAGGGGCTCGGCCTGTCCCAGCGGCACATCACCGTCTCCACGGTCGGCCTGGTCCCGGCCATCCGCCGACTGGCCAGCGAAGACCTCTCGGTGACTCTTGCGCTGTCGCTGCACGCCCCCGATGATGAGCTGCGCGACGAACTCGTCCCGGTCAACCAGCGCTGGAAGGTGTCCGAGGTGCTGGACGCGGCGTGGGACTACGCGGCCACGACGGGGCGTCGCGTGTCGATCGAGTACGCGATGATCAAGGACGTGAACGACCAGCCGTGGAGAGCCGATCTGCTCGGGCGGCTGCTGGCCGGCAAGCTGGCCCACGTGAACCTCATCCCGCTCAACCCGACTCCGGGCAGCCGCTGGGACGCCAGCCCGAAGCCGGTCGAGCGGGAGTTCGTCCGGCGGTTGCGCGACGCCGGGGTGTCGACCACGGTGCGCGACACCCGGGGACGCGAGATCGACGGCGCGTGTGGTCAACTCGCCGCCGCCGAGGACAGGGACACCGAGCCGTCGCAACGGCGTGACCGGGCGTAGCGGTACGAGACCAGGAGACATTGTGGCGAGTCAGGGTCAGCGTTTCCGGCGTAAGGCGCTCCGCCGGGGATACAAGGTCGACGAGGTGGACGCCTTCCTGGACCGGGTCGAGGCGACACTCGCCGGTCAGCCGGTCGGCGCGCCCGTGGCCTCCCAGGAGGTCCACGACGTCGTCTTCCGGGTGCGGTTCAACGGCTACGACGAGTGGCAGGTCGACCTGCACCTCGACCGGGTGGAGCGGCAGCTGGCCGAGCTGGAGGAGCGCGGCGGCGTCCCGGGCGGGCGGGGTGGGGATCCCCGGATGGCCGACCGGCTCGGTCCGCCGATGCGGGACGACCGCGGCCTCTCGCCGGTGCCGCAGCCGCCCATGCCGCCCCGACAGATGCCCGCGCCGCCCGGCCCGCCCGCCGACCGCTACGGCGGCCGCTACGACGATCCGACCGCCGGTAACCGCTACGACGACCCGGCCGGTGGCCGGTACGACGATCCGATCGGTGGCCGTTACGACGACCCGGCCGGTGGCCGGTACGACGACCGGACCGGTGGTCGCTACGACGATCCGGCCGCTGGTCGCTACGACGACCCGGCTGGCAACCGCTACGACGACCGGACCGGTGGCCGCTACGACGAGCCGACCGGGGCCTTCGCCGGCGGCTACGACGGCCCGCGCGGCGGCTACGACGCTCCCCGCGGCCCGGCCGGCCCCGGCCCGGTGGGTCCGGGCGCCCCGATGGGGCACGGTGGCCCGCCGCCCCGCGGCCTGCCCGCAGGCCCGGGCGGCTACGGCCCGGATGACCGGTTCGACGGTTTCGAGGCCGGCCGGCGCGGCCGTCCCGACATGACCGCCGAGATCCGGATGCCCGAGCGTGACCTGCGGGACCCGCGTGGTCGTGGCCCGGCCGGTCCGCCGTCGCTGCCTCAGCAGGGCTTTGGCGGGCCCCCGCCGATGGCCGGTCCGCCGATGGCCGGCCCGCCCCCCGCCGGTCCGCCGATGGCCGGCCCGCCCCCCGCCGGTCCGCCGATGGCCGGTCCGCCCGCCGCCGGTCCGCCGATGGTCGGCCCGCCGATGGCCGGTCCGCCCGGCAGCGACCTCTACCGGGTGGACCAGATCCGCCGCAGCTTCCAGGTGCGCCGCTTCGGCAGCGGGTACGACCCCGACCAGGTCGACCGGTTCTTCGACAGCCTGCTCGGCGGCATGCAGGGCCGCAACCCGATGCCGGTGAACCCGAAGGACCTGGACACCCTGCGCTTCGGGCTGGTACAAGGCGGCTACTTCGAGGCCGAGGTCGACGCCGCGCTCAAGGACGTGCAGGACATCCTGCTCGGCCGCTGACCCGCGCATGACGAGGGCCCGCCCCCGGCCGGGGGCGGGCCCTCGCGGGTACCGGTCGAGCGCGGGTCAGGACCGCAGCCCGTTGCGGCGCAGCACCGCGTCGCCGATCACGATGGCCAGCAGCAGTGCGGCGATCCCGACCAGCCAGATGTCCTCGACCTTGCCCTCGTGGTTGCCGCAGAACGCCATCAACACCAACATCGCCGCCGACAGCACCGCCAGGATCCGTCCGGCCTTGCGGTTTCCGGGCTTGTGCTGATCTGGCGCGGTTACCGGCTCGCTTCCTGCCACTGTCGGTCCTTCCCTCGCGATCGGATCTGCGGCTAGTCTGGCACGCCCCGCAGCCGGCCTGGTGCGGGGTCCGGCCGGTACGGGTACGCCGGCCCGGGGCCACCCCCCGGCGCACCCGAGCCGTTGGACCCGTCCCGTACGGGCGAACGGGCACTACCGGCGTCGCGGGACGATGGCCACACTGCCTCCGGTAGCGTCTTGACGTACGCCTGATTGCCTTTCGAGGGGGACTGCGGTGCGAGTGACCGGTACGGGACATGCCAGTATGCGGATCGACACGGCCGCGGGCAGCATCCTGTGCGACCCGTGGGTCAATCCCGCCTACTTCGCCTCCTGGTTCCCTTTCCCGGACAACTCGCAGCTCGACTGGGCGACCCTCGGCCAGGTCGACTACCTGTACGTGTCACACCTGCACCGCGACCACTTCGACGCGAAGCACCTGCGCGACCACATCTCCAAGGACGCCACCGTCCTGCTGCCCGAGTTCCCCACCTCGGAGATGGAGGACGAGCTGCGGGCGCTGGGCTTCACCAAGTTCCTCAAGGCCCCGAACGAGCAGGTCGTCGAGCTGCCCGGCGGCCTGAAGGTCATGATCCAGGCGCTGACCAGCCCGACCGACGGCCCGATCGGCGACTCCTCGCTCTGGGTGGAGTACGACGGGGTCCGCCTGCTCAACCAGAACGACGCCCGCCCGACCGACCTGAGCGTCTTCGCCGAGCTGGGCCACGTCCACGCGCACCTGTTGCAGTTCTCCGGCGCGATCTGGTACCCGATGGTCTACGAGTTGCCGCAGGCGGCGAAGACCGCGTTCGGCAAGCAGAAGCGGGACCGGCAGTTCGACCGCACGTGGCGCTACATCGACGACCTCAAGGCCGACCACGTCTTCCCGATCGCCGGCCCGCCCTGCTTCCTCGACGACGAGTTGTGGCAGTTCAACGACATCTTCGGCGACGAGGGCAACATCTTCCCCGACCAGTCGGTCTTCATGGCGGAGTACGCCAAGGTCGGCGGCACCAACGGGATAGTGCTGCTGCCGGGCAGCGTCACCGAGATCACCACCTCCGGCGCGACCACCACCCACCCGGTGCCGGTCGAGGAGTTCTTCGCCGACAAGGCGGCCCACCTGGCGGAGATGCGGGAGCGCAAGCGCCCGATCATCGAGGCCGAGAAGGCGTCCTGGCGGCACCCCGAGATCGACGTGCTGGGTGAGATGAAGCGCCGGATCGAGCCGCTGCTCGACGAGTCGATCTACCTGGCCAAGGGCGTCGGCGGCCCGGTCCGCTTCGACCTCGTGGGCTACGACGGGGAGAGCGTCGAATCCATCGTGGTGGACTTCCCGGGCAAGGAGGTCCGGCCGTACGCGGACGAGAAGGTCCGCTACCGGTTCCGCACCGAGCGGGCGCTGATCGAGCACCTGCTGCACGTCGGCGAGGTGGACTGGGTCAACTCGCTCTTCCTCTCCTGCCGCTTCTCCGCGGCCCGGATCGGCCAGTACAACGAGTTCGTCTACGCGTTCTTCAAGTGCCTGTCGGAGGAGCGCCTCCAGTACGCGGAGGGCTGGTACGACGAGCACGAGCGGGCGGTCGACGCCGAGGACATCACCCTCGACGGCTGGGTGGTGCAGCGGCGCTGCCCGCACCTGAAGGCGGACCTGAGCCGGTTCGGCATCGTCGAGGGCGACCAGCTCACCTGCCAGCTGCACGGCTGGAAGTTCGACCTGTCCAGCGGCCGCTGCCTGACCAGCGTCGGCCACAAGATCCGCGCCCAGCGCGCCGACGCCGAAACCAAGGCGGGCTGACCCGCCCCGCCACCCCGCGCCTCCCGTGGGCGTCTCCGCCCCGCGCCTCCGGTGTGAGAAGGGAACCCTTCTCGACCGGAGGCGTTAAGAAGGTGCCCTTCCTTACACCTTGCCCAGGTCGGTGAGGATGCGGCGGGCGGCGTTGTGGCCGGCGGCACCGATCACGCTGCCGGCCGGGTGGCAGCCGGCGCTGCCCGCGTACACGCCGTCGACGCCGGTGGCGTAGGGCATCCGGTCGGTGAACGAGACGGTGTTGTCGACGTGGTGGATGTGGCCGCCGGTGATGCCGAAGTGCGCCTCGATGCCGGGCGGGGGCAGCGGCACCGCGTCGGCGATCAGGTCGCCGGTGCCGGGGGCGTACCGCTCGCAGATCGCCACCAGCTTGTCGACGTAGCCGGGCAGCGCCTCGGCCCAGGTGGTGCCGGCCAGCTCGTACGGGACGGACTGCACGAACAGCGCCGACGAGTGGTGCCCGGCGTCGTCGGCCAGCGACGGGTCGACCGTGGTGTGCAGGTACCACTCGATGGTCGGCTCCTCCGGCAGCCGCCCGGCCTGCACGTCCGCCCACATGGCGCGCAGCGCGGCCATCGGCGACTCGCCGCCCTCGCCGACCAGCGACGCGGAGCCGGGGAGCAGGTGGATGGTGGAGCCGAACGGGCTGGGCGCGTCCGCCGGCAGGCAGGAGAAGCGGGGCAGGCCGCGCAGCGCCAGGTTGAGCTTGAGGGTGGTGCCGGGGCGGCGGACCGCCGCCATCCGGTCGGCCAGGCCGGCCGGGAGCGCGCCGTCGGGCAGCAGCTCCAGCAACCGGTACGGGTCGCAGGCCCCGAGCACCACGGACGCGGCGACCTCCCGTCCGTCGGCCAGCACGACCCCGGACGCCGCGCCGCCGTCGAGGGTGATCGCGGTGACCGGCGTACCGGTCAGGATGGTCGCCCCGGCGGCGCGGGCGGCCTCGGCGAAGGTCCGGGAGACGGTGCCCATGCCGCCCTGGGCGATCATCCAGGTCCCGCCCGAGCCGGGCAGCCGGCACATGTTGTGCGCGAGGAAGTTGTGCCCGGTGCCGGGGTCGTCCGGGCCGGCGTTGAGGCCGGACAGACCGTCGGTGACCGCGTACATGCTGACCAGCAGCTCGGAGCGGAAGTCGAAACGGGCCAGGTAGTCGGCGACCGAGCCGCGGACCAGGTCGACGAAGACCTGCCGCAGGGCCGGGCGGACGTACCGCTCGGCGGTCTCCTCGACCGGCAGCGGCTCGGTCAGCCAGGCCGGCGCCAGGTCCTCGCGGAGCTGGGCCAGCTCGGCCTGGAGCGCGTCGTCGGCCGCCGCGTCGGCGGGGGAGAACATCTCCGCGAGCTGCCGCCGGCTCGCGGCGGCGTCGCTGCCGAAGAGCAGGTACGGCGAGCCGAGCCCGCCCGGGGTGGGCAGGAAGTAGTGCGGGTCCCGGCGCAGCACCGGGATGTGCACGTCGAGCGTGGCGAGCAGCTCCGGCGGCATCAGCCCGAGCAGGTAGGAGCCGGTGGAGTGGCGTAGGCCGGGCACCTTGGGGAACGGGTTCTCCGTCCGGGTGGCCCCGCCGATCACCTCGGCCGCCTCCAGCACCAGCACGTCGAGGCCGGCGCGGGCCAGCAGGATCGCCGAGACCAGGCCGTTGTGCCCGGAGCCGACCACCACGACGTCGGCGCGGGTCGGCAGCTGCATACCGTCGTTCATGTCCGGGCAGCCTAGTGGCGTGCGCCCCCTTCGGGGAGGGTGTTGCCGGAGTCGGCATAGTGAACGAGGTTCACTCCGATGATCGAGCCGGATACGACTTCGACCTTCGGCGAGGAGGGATGGCGATGTTCGCCTGGTGGGGGCGGATGGTCGTACGCGCCCGGTGGGCGGTGCTGGCCGCCGCCGTGGCGCTCGTGGTGCTCGGCTCGACCTGGGGCACCGGCGTCTTCGGCGAACTGACCGGTGGCGGCTTCCAGGACCCGGCCAGCGAGTCCGCCCGGACCGCCGAGCGGGTCACCGCCGAACTGGGCCGGCAGGGTGCCGACGTGATCGTGCTCTGGTCCAGCGACACCGCGACGGTCGACCAGCCCGCCTTCCGTCACCCGGTCACCGCCACCGTCGCGGGGCTGCGCTCGCGGCCCGAGGTGACCAGCGTGACCACCTGGTACGACAACCCGGCCCCGGCGCTGGTCGCCACCGACCGCCGGGCCACCTACGCCCTCATCCGGCTCGCCGCGACGGACGACGACGCGCGGGCCGGGCAGTTCGTGGCGCTGCGGCCGGCCCTGGACGCCCCGGGGCTGCGAACCGAGGTCGGCGGCACGGTCGCCTTCCAGCGCTACGCCAACACCCAGACCACGAAGGACATCACCCGGGCCGAGGCGCTGTCCATGCCGGTGCTGCTGGTGCTCCTCGTACTGATCTTCGGCGGGCTGGTGGCCGCCACCACGCCGCTGCTCATCGGCGGGCTGGCCATCCTGGGTGCCTTCGTCGCCGTACGCGTGGTCAACCTCTTCACCGATGTGTCGATCTTCGCGATCAACATCATCACGCTGATCGGCCTCGGCATGGCCGTCGACTACGCCCTCTTCGTGGTCAGCCGGTTCCGGGAGGAACTCGCCGCCGGGCACGACACGCCCGGGGCGGTCCGCCGCACCATGGCCACCGCCGGCCGAACCGTGCTGGTCTCCGGGCTCACCGTGGCCCTCGCCCTGGCCAGCCTGCTGATCTTCCCGCAGGCGTTCCTCCGGTCGATGGGCCTCGGCGGGGTGGCCGCCGTCCTGGTCGCCATGCTGGCCGCGCTGACCGTCCTGCCGGCCCTGCTGGCGGTGCTCGGCCGCCGGATCGACGCGGTGCGCGTACCCCTGCCGTGGCGGCGTGCGGCGCGCCGTGCCGGGCCGGCGGCGGCCGACGGGGGCGGCGCGTGGGCCCGGATCGCGCGCAGCGTGATGCGCCGCCCGGTGCGCTACCTGGTCGGGGTCGCGGTGCTGCTCGGCGTGCTGGCCACGCCGTTCCTGCGGGTCTCCTTCGGCGGCTTCGACGAGCGGGTGCTGCCGGCCGACGCCGCGCCCCGGGTGGTCTCCGAGCGGATCGCCGCCGAGTTCCCCGGCGGCCAGGTCGCCCCGATCGACGTGCTGGTCTCCGGGGCGCCGGCCGAGGCGGCGCGCGGATTCGCGGACCGGATCGCGGCGGTGCCGGGGGTGACCGGGGTACGGGTCGCGGCCGAGCGGGACGAGACGACGCTGCTCTCGGTGAGCTACCCCGGCGAGCCGACCGGCGACGTCGCCCAGCGGGTGGTCCGCGAGCTGCGCGAGCTGCCCGGGCCGGCCGGGGCGGAGGTGCTGGTCGGCGGGCGGCCCGGCGCCGACCGGGACCTGCTGGACAGCCTCGGCGACCGGCTGCCCTGGATGGCGCTGCTGATGGCCGGCGCCACCCTGCTGCTGCTCTTCCTCGCCTTCGGGTCGCTGGTGCTGCCGGTGAAGGCGGTGCTGATGAACCTGATCTCCATCGGCGCGTCGTTCGGCGTGGTGGTCTGGATCTTCCAGGACGGTCACCTCGCCGACCTGCTCGGATTCACCCCGACCGGCTTCATCGAGCCGAGCAACCCGATCCTCATGCTCGCGGTGCTCTTCGGGCTGGCCACCGACTACGAGGTGTTCCTGCTCTCCCGCGTGCGCGAGGAATGGGACCGGACCGGCGACAACACTGCCGCGGTGGCCGGCGGGCTCCAGCACACCGGGCGGATCATCACCGCCGCCGCGCTGCTGCTGATCATCGTGGTGGCCGGCTTCACCACCGGCGGCATGTCCTACATCAAGCTGATCGGGGTCGGCATGATCGTGGCGATCGTGGTCGACGCGACGCTGGTGCGGGCCCTGCTGGTGCCGGCGACCATGCGCCTGCTCGGCCGCTGGAACTGGTGGGCCCCCGGTCCGCTGGCCCGGGTCTACCGCCGTTACGGCATCCGCGAGTCCGAAGCGCCCACTGCCGTCCCGGTGCCCTGACGCACTACCATCCCTCGGCATGATGATCGCCTCGACCGACCGGCTGGTGGTCCGCGACTGGACCGACGCACCCGGCGACCTGGCCCGGGTCTACGACATCTACTCCCGGGACGAGGTGATGCGCTGGCTGGGCGGCGGCAAGGGGCGGATGACCGACCCGGCCGAGGCGGTGGAGCGGGTGCACGCCTGGCGTGACCGCTACGACGAGTACGCCGGGCGCTGGGGCATCTGGGCGATCGAGCCGCGCGACGCCGGACACGCCGTGGGCAGCGTCCTGCTGAAGCCGCTGCCCGGTCAGGACGGCGTCACGCCCACCGACGACATCGAGATCGGCTGGCACCTGCACCCCGACTCGCAGGGCCACGGCTACGCCACCGAGGCGGCCCGCGCCGTGCTCGACCGGGAGTTCGCCACCGGCACCCGGCAGGTCTACGCGGTGGTGATGGCGGGCAACGAGCCGTCGATGGCGGTGGCCCGGCGGCTCGGCATGACCCACCTGGGCGTCCGCACCGACTGGTACGGCGGCATCGAGTTGGACGCCTTCGTCCTGCAACGGCCGGCCTGAGCGGCCGCCGATGTCCGCGGTCGTGATATCCCGGCCCAGAGGATTGACGGGCCGCCGCAGCCTCGGCCGTTCGGCGGAGCGTGCCGGATGGGCTTCAGGTCGTAACGTCCGCTGCCGTGAAGATCGAGTTCGAGGCCACGCCCGACCGCGTCCGGTTCACCGCCGCGTACCGGCGGCTCCTGCACAACCCCTTCCGGCCCTATCGGGGTACGGGGATAGCCCTGGGCGCGCTGGCCGTCGTCGCGCTGCTGCCGGAACCTCGGATCGTCGCCGCCGTCCTGGCCGGCGCCGCCGTCCTGTTCTTCTTCTTCTCGCCGGCCCTGATGCTGCACCGGGTGGTGGCGACCGCCTGGCCGGGCCGCTCCGGGCCGGCCCGCTGGACGTTCGGCGACGAGGGGGTGCGCTGGGCGGGCGAGGACGGGGAGAGCCTGGTCCGCTGGCCGGCAGTGACCCGGATCGAGCAGGTGCGGGACCAACTGCTCGTGACGCTCAAGACGAGTGGGGCAGTGGTCATTCCGCTGGACACCCTGTCGGCGGAACAGCGAACCGAGTTGATCTCCTTCTTGCAGGGCCGAGGGCTGCTGCCCGACGACCCGGCGCTCGGGCACCGGGACACGTAGCCCTTCTCGCCACCGCTCGCATCCGTTCATGTCCCAGGTGCCGGGCCTGTTGAGGATTGACGGACACGGTGTGCGAGCAGGCCGGAGCGGGGCAGCGCGGCTAGGGTGGGGTGGAGCACGATGACCCGCTGAGGGGGTGAGCCGGATGGCCCAGGCCGCTTTCGCGCCCGAGCCGGCGCCGCAGCCCACCGAGCCGTCGTTCGACGTGCTGCGCTGGCACGACGAGCCGTGGACGGCGGAGCTCGCCCTCGAACTGTTGCCGGAGACCAACGGCCCCAAGGTCGAGGTCCTCAGCGGAAGCGTGATCGTGACACCACATGCGGGCATCGACCATCAGTCGGTCGAGCGGGAGTTGCCGTACCTGCTGCATCGTGCCGCCCGTCATACCGGGCTCTGGGTCTACCCCGAGATCAACCTGGTCTCGGGCAAGGATCTCTTCATCCCGGACATCGCGGTGCTCCGGAGTTCCGGAGGGGGCCGATCGGCGGTCGACATCAGCCAGGCGGTGCTGCTCGGTGAGATCGTGTCGCCGGGCAACCGGCGCAAGGACGTGATCGACCGGCCACGCGAGTACGCCGCCGCGCATGTGCCCTTCTTCCTCCGGGTCGACCTGCGTAACCGCGTCCCGGCGATGGCGCTCTACGAGCTGGTGGAGGGGGAGTACCGCCCGCTCGCCGCCGCGGCAGCCGGTACCACCTTCGTCATGCGGCAGCCGTTCGAGTTCTCCGTCGACCCGGCCGATCTCCTCGACGAGGAGGCGCCGGTGGAGGATCCGGACAACGAGGTGTGAGGCTCCCAGCGAGCGTCCAGCGGGTCTGAGGAAGAATGTCCGGGTGACATCTCCCCGAGATCTCGTCCTGCTCGGCTCGACCGGCTCGATCGGTACGCAGGCCATCGACATCGTCCGGCGTAACCCGGACCGGTTCCGGGTGGTCGCCCTCGGTGCCGGCGGCGGCAACGTCGACCTGCTCGCCGCGCAGGCCCTCGAACTCGGCGTCGAGGTGGTCGGCGTGGCCAGGGCGTCCGCCGCCCAGGACCTCCAGCTCGCGTTCTACACCGAGGCGAGCCGGCGCGGCTGGGCCACCGGCGACTTCAAGCTGCCCAAGATCGTGGCCGGCCCGGACGCGATGACCGAGCTGGCCGGGTGGCCGTGCGACGTGGTGCTCAACGGGGTGGTCGGCTCGCTCGGGCTGGCGCCGACGCTGGCCGCGCTGCGCTCCGGGCGTACCCTCGCCCTGGCCAACAAGGAGTCGCTGGTGGCCGGCGGCCCCCTCGTCAAGGCCGCGGTGCGGCGGCCGGGGCAGATCGTCCCGGTGGACTCCGAGCACTCGGCGCTGGCGCAGTGCCTGCGCGGGGGCACCCGGGGCGAGGTACGCCGGCTCGTGGTCACCGCCAGCGGCGGGCCGTTCCGCGGCCGGCGGCGGGACGAGTTGACCGAGGTCACGCCGGAGCAGGCCCTGGCCCACCCCACCTGGAACATGGGGCCGGTGGTCACGATCAACTCCGCCACCATGGTCAACAAGGCGCTCGAGGTGATCGAGGCGCACGAGCTTTTCGACGTCCCGTACGCCGACATCGAGGTGATGGTCCACCCGCAGTCGGTGATCCACTCGATGGTCGAGTTCACCGACGGCTCCACCCTCGCCCAGGCCAGCCCGCCGGACATGCGGCTGCCCATCGCCCTCGGGCTCGGCTGGCCGGACCGGGTGCCCGAGGCCGCCGCCGCGGTCGACTGGACGAAGGCCCACACCTGGGAGTTCTTCCCGCTCGACGACGCCGCCTTCCCGGCGGTCGCCCTGGCGAAAGCGGCCGGCGAGGCCGGCCGCTGCCGGCCGGCCATCTACAACGCGGCGAACGAGGAGTGCGTCGCGGCGTTCGTCGCCGGGCGGCTGCCGTTCCTCGGCATCGTCGACACCCTGCGGCGTGTGCTGGACGAGGCTCCCGAATTCGACGAACCAGGTACCGTCGAGGACGTGCTCGCCGCCGAATCGTGGGCACGGGCGCACGCCCAGGAGATCATCGTCGCGTCGGTGGAAGGAGCTTGATGAGTTACCTGCTCGGGGTGGTGCTCTTCGCCCTGGCGATCCTCATCTCGGTGAGCCTGCACGAGGCGGGGCACCTGCTCACCGCCAAGGCCTTCGGGATGAAGGTCACCCGCTACTTCGTCGGCTTCGGCCCGACGCTGTGGTCGTTCAAGCGGGGGGAGACCGAGTACGGCGTCAAGGGCATCCCACTCGGCGGCTTCTGCAAGATCGTCGGGATGACCCCGCAGGACGACGACGTCGACCCGGCCGACGAGCCGCGCGCCATGTGGCGGTTCCCGGTCTGGAAGCGGACGATCGTGATGTCCGCCGGCTCCATCACCCACTTCATCCTGGCCCTGGTGACGCTCTGGTTCATCGCGGTCTCCGCCGGCCTGCCCAACCCGAAGTTCCCCAGCACCGAGGCGCAGTTCCGCGCCGAGCCGGCGGTGATCGCCCTCGCGCCGTGCGTGGTGGTGGAGAACGCCAACCGTGCCTGCCAGACCGGTGACCCGGCCAGCCCGGCGGCCGCCGCCCAGCTCAAGAACGGTGACCGGATCACCGCGGTCAACGGCCGGCCGGTCTCCACCTGGGGCGACATGCTCGACGTGGTGCGCGCCACCAAGCCCGGGCCGGCCACCGTCGACTACGTCCGCGACGGCGCCCCGGCCACCGCCACCGTCGACCTGGCCGCCGTGCAGCGCCCGCCGATGGACGACCCGAAGGGCACCGCCTCGTCGGTCTCCGCGCTCGGCGTCCAACTGCGGTTCAGCACCCCCGCCCTGGTGCAGTACAGCCCGGGCGCCGCGTTCGGCGCCACCGCCGACTTCACCGGCAACATGGCGGTGCAGACCCTGCACGCCATGCAGCGGATCCCGCAGAAGGTGCCCGCCCTGTGGAACGCCGTCACCGGCGGCGAGCGGGACATGGACACCCCGATCAGCGTGGTCGGCGCCAGCCGGCTCGGTGGCGAGGCCGTGGAGAACAGCGCCTGGCTGGTGTTCTTCATGCTCTTCGTCTCGCTGAACTTCTTCATCGGGGTGTTCAACCTGCTGCCGCTGCTCCCGCTGGACGGTGGGCACATCGCGATCGCCTGGTTCGAGCGGGCCCGGTCGTGGATCTACGCACGCCTGCGCCGCCCCGACCCTGGCCGGGTCGACTACCTCAAGCTCATGCCCATCACGTACGCGGTGATCCTGATCGGTGGCGCGTTCACGCTGCTGACCGTCACCGCGGACGTCGTCAACCCGATCACGCTCTTCTCAAGGTGAGTGCCTGAAGTGACCGCTGTCAGTCTCGGGATGCCTCCCGTACCGCCGCCGCCGCTCGCCCCGCGCCGGGCCAGCCGCCAGATCATGGTCGGCTCGGTGCCGGTCGGTGGGGGCGCGCCGGTCTCGGTGCAGTCCATGACCACCACGCTCACCGCCGACGTCAACGCGACGCTCCAGCAGATCGCCGAACTCACCGCCGCCGGCTGCCAGATCGTCCGGGTCGCGGTGCCGTCGCAGGACGACGTGGAGGCGCTGCCGGCGATCGCGAAGAAGTCGCAGATCCCCGTGATCGCCGACATCCACTTCCAGCCGAAGTACGTCTTCGCCGCCATCGACGCCGGTTGCGCGGCGGTCCGGGTGAACCCGGGCAACATCCGGCAGTTCGACGACAAGGTCAAGGAGATCGCCAAGGCTGCCGGGGACGCCGGCGTCCCGATCCGGATCGGCGTCAACGCCGGCTCGCTGGACAAGCGGCTGCTGGCCAAGTACGGCAAGGCCACCGCGGAGGCGCTGGTCGAGTCGGCGCTCTGGGAGTGCTCGCTCTTCGAGGAGCACGGCTTCCGGGACATCAAGATCTCCGTCAAGCACAACGACCCGGTGGTGATGATCCGGGCGTACCGGCAGCTCGCCGAGAAGTGCGACTACCCGCTGCACCTGGGCGTGACCGAGGCCGGCCCGGCGTTCCAGGGCACCATCAAGTCGGCGGTGGCGTTCGGTGCGCTGCTGGCCGAGGGCATCGGTGACACCATCCGGGTCTCGCTGTCGGCCCCGCCGGTCGAGGAGATCAAGGTGGGCGCCGCGATCCTGGAGTCGCTGGGCCTGCGCGAGCGCGGCCTGGAGATCGTCTCCTGCCCGTCCTGCGGCCGGGCCCAGGTCGACGTCTACAAGCTGGCCGAGGAGGTCACCGCCGGCCTGGAGGGGCTGCCGGTGCCGCTGCGCGTCGCCGTCATGGGCTGCGTGGTGAACGGCCCGGGCGAGGCCCGCGAGGCCGACCTCGGCGTCGCCTCCGGCAACGGCAAGGGCCAGATCTTCGTCAAGGGCCAGGTCATCAAGACCGTGCCCGAGGGGCAGATCGTGGAGACGCTGATCGAGGAGGCGCTGCGGCTCGCCGAGGAGATGGGCGCCGAGATCCCCGAGGACCTCCGCGACCTGATCCCCGGCCCCACGGTCACCGTGCACTGACCGAAGATCCGCCACGATGTGCGGCTGCTCCGACGGGGGCAGCCGCACCGGCGTCTTCGGCCCCGTCCGGTTCAGGCCCGGGCCGCCGGCCTGGGCACGGCGGCGAACTCGGAGAGCGTGAACCACCGGGGCAGGGCCCGACGAAGCGCCTCCGGGCCGGCGACCTCCACCGCGCCGCCGCGCAGCGCCTCCGGCCAGCTCAGCTCGCCCAGCCAGACCTGCACCAGGGCGCGCAGGTCGGCGAGCACCGCCACCGTCACGCCGTGCCCGGGGTCCACGTCGCAGACGTCGGCCTCCCCGGTGCGGATGACGAGCCACCAGTCCCGCCGGCCGGCCGGCACGTCACGGAAGCGGAAGTGGACGACCGTCCGCCCCTCGGGGACGGCGCGGTGGTCGACGTGGCGGTGCATGTCCCACAGCAGCAGCTGCGGGTCCAGGTCCGCGTCACCGAGTTCGCCGATCCAGCGGACGCCCCACGCGCCGAGCGCCTCGAGCACCGGCCGCAGCTCCCGCCCCGCCCGGGTGGGGACATACCGCACGTCGGTGCCGTCGACCTGCCGCTCCACGACGCCGGCCCGGACGAGTTGGTGCAGCCGCCGGGAGAGCAGGGTGGGCGACATCCGGGGCAGGCCCCGACGCAGCTCGTTGAACCGCTCGGACCCGCTCACCAGTTCCCGGACGACGAGCAGCGTCCAGCGCTCGTCGAGCAGTTCCATGGCCTTCGCGACCGGGCAGAACTGGTGGTAGGAGGCGCCCATGGCCGCACGCTACGCCGCCGTGGCAGGCCGGGACAGGAGCTTGTCGGGTCCGGTACAGATCTCGTACTAGGTTGCCGGTTTCCCGCTGCCTACCGTCCGTTTCACCAGTACGAGGCAGAGGAGCAGCCATGATCCGATCGATGGAGCAGGACCGGGCCGTGAAGGCTCGCCACCGGCACATGTGGGCGCTCGGCAGCTATGCGGCAGTCGCCGCCGAGGTCATCCCGGAGCTGGGGGCGACCCTGGTCCAGGCGAGCGGCGTCGGCCCCGGCGACCGGGTGTTGGACGTGGCCGCCGGCACCGGCAACGCGGCCATCCCGGCGGCCCTGGCCGGGGCCAGCGTGGTGGCCAGCGACCTGACCCCGGAGCTGCTGGAGGTCGGGCGGGCGCTGGCCGTGGAGCGCGGCGCCCAACTGGACTGGCAGCAGGCCGACGCCGAGTCGCTGCCGTACGCCGACGGCGAGTTCGACCGGGTCCTGTCGTGCGTGGGCGTGATGTTCGCGCCCCGGCACCAGGTCGTCGCCGACGAGCTGGTCCGGGTCTGCCGGCCGGGCGGCACGATCGGCCTGGTCAACTGGACGCCCGAGGGATTCATCGGGCAGATGTTCACCGCTATGAAGCCGTACGCCCCACCGCCCCCGCCCGGCGCGCAGCCCCCGCCCCGCTGGGGGGCCGAGGAGCACGTTCGCGGGCTGCTCGGGGACCGGGTCACCGATCTCGTCACCCGTCGCCAGGCGATCGCGGTGGACCGCTTCGCCAGCCCGGAGGAGTTCCGCGACTTCTTCAAGGCCCACTACGGACCGACGATCGCGGCGTACCGGGCGATCGCCGATGAGCCCGAGCGGGTCGTCGCCCTGGATCAGGACCTCGCCGACCTGGCGCGGCGGCACCTCGAGGGCGGGGTGATGCGGTGGGAGTACCTGCTCGTCACCGCGCGCCGGCGTGGCTGACCGCGTCGACGCCGGCAGGGGGGCTGTCCTGGCCCACCCTGCCGGGGTCGCCGGGCGTGCGGTATGTGCTCACTCCGATTCGGCGAGGATGGCGTAGAGCTTTCGGCGGGTCTCGTCGAGCACCTGGGCGGCGCGTTCCCGCTGGTCGTCGGTGCCGGTCAGCATGACCTGGCGGAGCGCGTGCATCGCCTGCGCGCCCGCGTCGCGGATGTCGTGCCAGCTGTTCACGGTCGTCTCGGCGAACTCGGCCCAGGGCGGCGTCTGCGCCGCCGCCGTCGCCTCGTCACGCCCCTGCTCGGTGAGGGCGAACCGCTTCCGTCCGCCGTCGGAGTCCGCGGCGGCGACGATGACGCCCTCGTCCTCCAACAGTTGCAGCGTCGGGTAGATCGACCCGGGGCTGGGCCGCCAGGCCCCGCCGGTGCGGGAGTCGATCTCCTGGATCATCTCGTAGCCGTGCATCGGTCGCTCGGTGAGCAGGGCCAGCACGGCGCCACGCACGTTGGGTCGGCGTCCGCGCCCGCGGCCCCGACCACCTCGGCCGCGCCCGTGGCCGTGCGGGCCGGGCGGGAACGGCGGCGGTCCGGGCGGTACGGGCGGGAAGCCGAAGCCGCGCATCCGCCGCTCGTGCAACTCGTGCAGTCGTCGATGGAATTCCATCGGTTCCTCCTTGGCTGTCCTATCACTGATGGATCGACGATATATCGGAAACACATCGGCGACAAGGTGATTGGCGGGGGGTTCCCAAACCGTACGTACGTCTTGTTAAGGTTTCGGGCGTGCGCCTGCTTCCCGAACCGGGTCCGGCCCGGACCCTCGCCCTCTCCACCCTGGTCAACACCGTCGGCCGGGGCACCTGGCTGACCGTGAGCGCGCTCTTCCTGACCCGCTCGGTGGGGCTGACCGTGACCCAGGTCGGCGTCGGTCTCACCGTCACCGCGCTGGTCAGCCTCGTGGCCAGCACCCCGATGGGTTATCTCGCCGACCGGTACGGCCCGCGCGGGATGCAGCTCGCCGCGCTGCTCGCCTCGGCCGCGTTCACCGCCGCCCTGGTGGCCGTCCGGTCGTTCCCGGCGTTCCTCGTGGTCGGCGTGCTGATGGCCGTCGCCGACGCGGTCAGCCGGGGCGCCCGCGGCGCTCTGATCGCCGGTGCGG
This sequence comes from Micromonospora sp. NPDC007271, assembly GCF_040634005.1. Taxonomy (NCBI): domain Bacteria; kingdom Bacillati; phylum Actinomycetota; class Actinomycetes; order Micromonosporales; family Micromonosporaceae; genus Micromonospora; species Micromonospora sp. NPDC007271. The sequence goes on along the minus strand of NZ_JBEYER010000015.1, from coordinate 60,301 downwards.
TCCCGCCCGACCAGCGGGTCCGGACCCGGGCCTGGCTGCGCGCGGTCACCAACGTGGGGATCTCCGTCGGGGCGGTGGCCGCCGGCTTCGGCATCGCGGCCGACACCCGGTCGGCGTACGTGGCGCTGATCGCGCTCGACGCGATGACCTATCTGGGCGCGGCGGCGATCCTGCTCCGGCTGCCCGCGCTGCCGCCGATGCCGGCGCCGACGCACGGCCCGCGCCTGATCGCGCTGCGGGACCGCCCGTTCCTCGCGTTCACCGTGCTGGACGGGCTGATGTCCATGCATTTCGGCCTGATCAACATCGCCCTGCCGCTCTGGATCGCCGGCCACACCGCCGCGCCACGCTGGCTCGTCTCGGGCTGCCTGCTGGTCAACACGGTGATGGTCGTGCTCTTCCAGGTCCGTGCCTCGCGGGGCACCGAGGAACTGGCCGGCGCCGCCCGGGCCGCCCGGCGGGCCGGTGCGGTGATCGGGGTCGCCTGCGTGCTCTTCGCGGCCAGCGGCGGGGTGCCCACCCCGGCCGCCGTCGCGCTGCTGCTGGCCGGGTCGCTGGTGCACGTGGTGGGCGAGTTGTGGCACGCGGCCGCCGGCTGGGGCGTCTCGTTCGGTCTCGCCCCCGCGCACGCGCAGGGCCAGTACCAGGGCGCGTACGGGATGGGCATGCAGCTCGGCTCGATGGTCGCGCCGGTCGTGGTGACCACCCTCGCGATCGGCTGGGGGGTGCCGGGCTGGTTGCTGCTCGGCGTCCTGTTCCTCCTGCTCGGGGCGCTGGTGCCGCCGGTGGTGGCCTGGGCCGGGCGGACCCGGCCGGCCCAGGTCCCTGCCGCGCCGGTCCCGGCCGGCTGAGTCGCGGCTCGGCGACCGGCTTCGCGACCCCCACCCGGCGACCGGTTTCGCGGCTCCCGTTGAGGTCCGCAGGTCGGCCCGCGCGCCCAGGGGTGCATCTGGCAGGCTGGTATCCGTGCTCACCGTGCCGGTACGCCAACTTGGGGAATCGGAGCGCCGCGCGGTCGAACGGCTGCTCGACCTCGACCCGTTCGGCGCCGCGCAGGTCGCCGAGCGGGTGGCCGCCCGCGGGCTGGCCTGGTGGCGGGCCGAGGGGCGGATCCTGGGCTACGGTGCGCGGCGCAACCTGGAGTCGGTCTGCTGGCTGGGCGGCAATCTGACCCCGGTGCTCGCCTCGGAGCCGGCGGTGGCCGCCTTCGCCGACCTGTTGAGTACCGAGGAGCGGCTCTGCTCCTCGATCGTCGGCCGGGCCGACGCCGTGCTCGGCCTCTGGGACCGCCTCTCCGCGTACTGGGGGCCGGCCCGGGACGTACGCCCCAACCAGCCGCTGCTGGCCACGGACGCCCTGCCCGCCGTGACGGCCGACCCCGAGGTCCGTCGGGTGCGCGGCCCGGAGATCGACCGGCTCTTCCCGGCGGCGGTGGCGATGTACACCGAGGAGGTCGGGGTCTCTCCGCTGGCCGAGGACGGCGGTCGTGGGTACCGGCGGCGGGTGGCCGACCTGGTCCGGGCGGGCCGGGCGTACGCCCGGTTCGCGGACGGCAAGGTGATCTTCAAGGCCGAGTTGGCCGTGGTGACCCGGCGGACCGCCCAGGTGCAGGGGGTCTGGGTCGCGCCGGAGTGGCGCGGGCGGGGGATCGCCACCGCGGCCATGGCGGCGGTGGTGCGCGACGCGCTGGTCCGGGTCGCCCCGACGGTCAGCCTCTACGTCAACGACTTCAACCTGCCGGCCCGGCGGGTGTACGAGCGCTGCGGCTTCCGCCCCGTCGGCACGCTGGCCACCGTGCTCTTCTGAGCGGGTGAGGAAGGGCTCTTGTTGACGCCTGCGGTAGAGCAGGGCGCCCCTGCTGACCACGGCGTGGCCGGGATCACGCGGGTGTGAATTGCGCCGAAGCGGACAGTGGGGGCTACGCTCGACATGTTTTTGTACTGACCAGTCAGTTTAGAATTCGGGACGGACGATGAAGATCGTCGAGGCCAGCGGGCTGGGGTTGCGTACCCGGCGCGGCTGGGTCTACCGGGACGTCGACCTCACCGCCGAGGCGGGGGAAGTGCACGCGGTCACCGGGCCGCCCGGCAGCGGGCGCACCTCGCTGCTGCTCACCCTGGCCGGACGCTTCCCGCACAGCGAGGGGCAGCTGCGCCGCCGGGGGAGCGCCGCGCTCGGACAGATCGCCGGGGTGCACGAGCCCGACCCGACGCTGACCGTGGCCGAGCACATCCAGGAGCGGCTGCTGCTGCTCGGGCCGGTGCCGCGCCGCCGTCGGCAGCTCGTCCCGGTCGCCGCCGTGCGGGCGCGGCGCGCGTACCGCCGGGACGCCTTCGCCGCCGCGATCGCCGGCGCCGGCCTCACCGACGCCCCGCTCGACCCCCGGCGGTACGGGCGGGACCTCACCCCCGTCGAGCGGCAGGTGCTCGGGCTGGTGCTGGCCAGCCTGAGCGGCCCGAGCCTGATCGTCGCCGACGACGTGGACGCCGGCTCCGACGCCCCCGAGCGGGAGCGGATCTGGACCGTTCTGGCCCGCCTCGCCGACCAGGGGTACGCCGTGATCGCCAGTGCCCGCGCGGTCGAGCCGGGCACCCGCGCGGTCGTGCACCGGATCGGCGACCCGGCCCTGCCCACCCGGGCCGAGCCGGCCCCGCCCGCCGCGCCACCCGTCACGCCAGGCGTGGTGCAGCCTCGGGCGGCCGCCGAGCGGAGCGAGGTGGTCGCGTGAGCGTCCTCCGACTCGCCCTCTTCGAGCTGCGCCGGATGACCCGGGGCCGGCTGCCGCGCGCCGCGCTCGCCGTCCTCACCGTCATCCCGCTGCTCTACGGCGCCCTCTACCTCTACGCCTTCTGGGACCCGTACGGGAACCTCGACCGGATCCCGGTCGCCCTGGTCAACGCCGACCGGACGGTGCGGGCCGGCGACGGCAGCGAGGTGCACGCCGGGCGGGACCTCACCGACGAGCTGCTGGACCGGAAGGTCTTCGGCTGGACGGTGACCGACCAGGCCGACGCCACCGAAGGGCTGCGCGACGGCCGCTACCACCTGGTCTTCGCCATCCCGGCCGACTTCTCCGCCACCCTGGTCGCCAGCCCCGAGCCGGACCAGCCGGCCCGCCGGGGCGAGCTGAAGCTGGTCAACGACGACGCCACCAGCTACCTCTCCGGGCTGCTCGCCCGCTCCGCGTTCAGCGAGATCCGGGCCGCCGCCGCGGCGAGCACCGCCGCGTCGTACTTCGACAAGATGCTGATCGGCTTCACCGACGCGAAGGCCGAGACCGGCCGGGCCGCCGAGGGGGCCGGGCAGCTGCACGACGGGCTCGGCGCGTCACAGGCGGGCGCCGGGCAGCTCGTCGACGGGCTGGGCAGCGCCGAGGACGGTGCCGGGCAGCTCGCGGGCGGCCTCGACCAGTCCGTACGGGGCGCGGAGAAGCTGGCCGGCGGGCTCGACCAGCTCTACACCGGGGCGGCTCAGCTCGCCGACGGGGCCAACCGGGCGGCCACCGAGACCCGCGCCGCCGCGGCCCAGGTGGACGCCGCCGCCGACCGCTACGAATCGCTGCTACGCAGGAACGCGGCCGACATCGAGCGGGCCGCCACCGCGGTCGCCGTGGGCGCGCAGGCGCTCGCCGACGGCCTCGACGCGCTGCCGGACCGGGCGGACGAGGTGGTGACCCGGGCGGAACAGGTCCGCGACCGCCTGGACGCGGTGGTGAAGGCGCACCCCGAGCTGGCCGACGACCCGGACCTGGCCGCCGCCGGGCAGGCCGCCGACCGGGCGGTCACCGCGGCCCGGGCCATGGCGTCCACGCTCGACGGCACCGACCTGGCCACGCTCAAGAAGCAGATGACCGAGGTCGCGCGGACCGCCCGGGAGATCGCCGCCGCCGCGCCGCACCTGGCCGACGACGTCGCCGCCGCCCGGGCCAAGGTCGACCAGCTCGCCAGCGGGCTCAGCACCCTCGCCGACGGCAGCGCCAAGCTCCGCGACGGGCTCGGTGACGCCACGAACGGCGCCGACCAGTTGCGCGGCGGGCTCTACCGCCTCGCCACCGGCGCCCGCCAGCTCGACGGCGGGCTGGCCCAGCTCAGCTCCGGCGGCAACCGGCTCGTCGACGGGCTGACCAAGCTGGAGAGCGGCGCCGGCGACCTCGCCGACGGGCTCGCCGCCGGAGAGCGGAAGCTGCCCGGGTACCACGACGCGGACAGCCGCTCCGGCATCCTCGGCGACCCCGTCGGCCTGATCCGCACCGCGCACCACCCGGCCGGCTCGTACGGGGTGGGCTTCGCCCCGTACTTCCTGGCGCTCGCCCTCTGGGTCGGCGCGATGATCACGTACATGCTGCTGCGGCCGGTCAACCGGCGGCACGTGATGTCCGGCGCGCCCGGCTGGCGGGTCGTGCTCGCCGGCTGGCTGCCCGCCGCGGCGATCGGCCTGGCCCAGTCCGCGGTGCTGTTCACCGTGGTGACCCTGGTGCTCGGCCTCGACCCGCAGCACGGGCTGGCGACGCTGGGCCTGCTCGCGCTCACCTCGCTGGCGTTCACCGCGATCATGCAGCTGCTCGGCGTGGCGCTCGGCCCGGCCGGCCGGCTCGCCGCGCTGGCCCTGCTGATGCTGCAGCTCACCTCCTCCGGCGGCACCTACCCGGTGCAGACCTCGCCCGGCTTCTTCCAGGCGATCCACCCCTGGCTGCCGATGACGTACGTGGTGGCCGGGCTGCGGCACACCATCAACGGCGGCCCGGCCCGTCCGGTGGTCACCGGGGCGCTGGTGCTGGTCGCCTTCGGGGCGGGCGCGCTGGCGCTCACCGTCGGCGCGGCGCGCCGGTCCCGCCGGCTCACCCCGGCCAAGCTGCACCCCGAACTGGCCATGTGAGGATGCTCGTGTGCCGTACGGCGGTGGCGCCCCGGCCCCGGCTCGGGGTCGTTCCGGCGGCCCGCACCGGACCGGTCGACGGGGAGGGCGTGTGACGGACGGACGGTCGCGCCGGCGGGAGGACACCCGCCAGCGCCTCTTCGTGGCGGCGGTCGAGCTGATCGCCGAGCGGGGCTTCTCCGCCACCACGGTGGACGACATCGCCGCCCGGGCCGGGGTGGCGAAGGGGACCGTCTACTACAACTTCGAGTCCAAGACCGTGCTCTTCGAGGAGCTGCTGCGGCACGGCATCGGCCTGCTCACCGCCGACTTCCGCGCCGCGGTCGCCGGGCTGCCGCCCCGCGAGGCGCTCGCCGCGCTGGTCCGCGCCGAGCTGGAGTACATCCGCCGCTACCGGGCGTTCGCCCAGCTCCTGCTCTCCGAGATGTGGCGCACCAACCGGGAGTGGCAGCAGACCCTGCGGCTGCTGCGCGGGGAGGCCATCGAGGTGATCGCGGAGACCGTACGGGCCGGCGTGGCCAGCGGTGACCTCCCCGCCGACCTGGACATCCGCACGGCCAGTTCGGCGCTGTTCGGCGTCGGCCTGGTGGTGGCCGTGGACTGGCTGGTCTTCCAGCCGGACCGGCCGATCGAGGAGGTGCAGGAGGCCCTGCTCGGCATCGTCCGCCGGGTCGCGCAGGCGTGAACCGGGCGTAAATGGTTTGAGCCGTCACGGCCGGGCCGGAAGGCTGGGGGTACCGCCCCCACCGACCCGAGTCCGGAGGACTGTCCATGCGCCTGCTCCGAGATCTCTGGGCCACCGCACCGCGTCGGATGGCGGTCGTCCTCCTGCTCATCGTGCTCGGTGCCGGCGGTCAGGCCGCCGCGTCGGCGCTGGCCGGCCCGGTGCTGGTGCACCGGTCGGGCGGCTGGTTCACCGCCCTGGCCGGTGCGCTGGTCGCGGTCGTGATCAGCGACCTGCTCATCGGGCTGCTGATGGCCGGCCTCACCGCCGACTGGTCCGCCGACGTACGCCGCCGGCTGTGCCGGGTGGCGCTCGGGCAGGACCTGCCCACCCTGGAGGCCACCCCGGTCGGCGAGCTGCTGGACCGGATCGACAACGACGTCTACCAGGTCGCCGCCGAGATGCGGAACACCGGGGTACGGCTCGTCCAGGGGCTCGCCGTCTGCCTGCTCGCCACCGTCAGCGCGTTGTTCGTCTGGTGGCCGGCCGGCGTCGGGATGATCGTGCTGACCGTCCTGCTCGGCGTGGTGCTGCGCCGTCCCACCGCCCGGATCGCCCCGGCCCGGATGGCCGAGGAGGAGGCCTGGTCCGACCTGGCCGCCGTGATGGAGGAGGCGGTGCACGGCCAGGACGACGTGCGGACCAGCCTGGCCCGCCCGTACGTGCTGCGGCTATACGCCCGTCGGGCCGCCGAGGTGATCGCCCGGGGCGGCCGGGTGTTCCGGATGTCCGCCAAGGTCACCGCCATCGCCGCCGGCGGCATCCGGGTCGGCATCGCGGGCGTGGTCCTCGCCGGGGCGTGGGCGCTCGCCACCGGCCGGGTGGACGGCGCCCGGCTCACCGCCATCTGGCTGCTCGCCCTCGCCTTCGGCGCGACCGTCGAGCACATCGCCCGCTGGGTGCCGCACCTGCAGTACGCGCTCGGCGCCTGGGCCCGCGTGCAACTGCTCTCCGCCGCCCGGCAGGAACCCGCCGGCGGGGTCGCCCCGTTGGACGGGGACCTGACCGTACGCGGGCTCACCTTCCGTTATCCCGCCGCCGGGGACGACCGCGGGCCGGCGCTGCGCGACATCCGGCTCACCTTCGCCCGGGGCCGGTCGTACGCGCTGGTCGGGCGGACCGGCTCGGGCAAGTCGACGCTGACGAAGGTGCTCACCCGGGCGGTGGACGTGCCGCGCGGGACCGTCTTCCTCGGCGACACCGACCTGGTCGACCTGGACGTCGAGGCGCTGCGCCGGTGGATCGCGGTGGTGCCGCAGCGTACCGAGATCCTCGCCGGCACCCTGGCCGAGAACGTCGCGCTCTTCGACCCCGCCCTGCTCGACGACGCCACCCGGGCACTGGAGGAGCTGGGCCTGGCCGGCTGGATCGCCGAGCTGCCCGACGGGGTGCACACGAAGCTGGGCGAGGGCGGGCAGGCGCTCTCCGCCGGGCAGGAGCAGCTCGTGGCGTTCGCCCGGATCCTGGTCCGGGACCCGCAGGTGGTGATCCTCGACGAGGCCACCGCCCGGCTCGACCCGGTCACCGAGACCCGGGTACGCCAGGCCACCGAACGGCTGCTCACCGACCGGATCGGCATCGTCATCGCGCACCGGCTCTCCTCGGTGCGCCGCTGCGACGAGGTCGTGGTGATGGCCGACGGCGCGGTGCTGGAGGCCGGCCCGCTGCGCGAGTCGGCCCGCTTCGCCGAGCTGCTCGCCACCAGCCACGCCACCGCGCACGCCGGCGCCGGCGGCCGGCGCGGCGGGGTGGAGCTGCTGGACGGGCCGGGCGACGCGGCCTGGCCCGACGAGCCGGCGTTGCCGGCGCCGCCGGTCGCCGTCCCGCGCCAGGTCGCCGTGCCACGGACCGACCCGCCGCCCGTGCCCACCACGCCGCCCGCGCGGACCCTGCGGGAGATCCTGCGGCTGGGCACCAACGATCCCCGGTACGGCCTGGTCTCGATCGGGATGTTCATCGTGCTGACCCTGCTCGGGCTGGACGGCTCGGTGCTGCCCTGGCTCTGGGCCGAGGTGGTCGGCGGGGGAGATCCCTGGCTGCCGGCGCTGGGCATCGTCGCCGCGCTGCTGGTCGTGCTGCCGCTGCCGTACCTGACCAACCTCTGGTTTCCGCAGTGGTGGATCCGGCAGATGCTGCGGATCAGCCTGCGCCTGGTGCACGGGCAGACCGGGGCCCGGCGGGTCAGCAAGCACACCCCCGCCGAGGTGGTGGCCCAGGGCGGCGACACCGAGCGGGTGGTGCAGCTGGCCGACAACCTGATGGACCAGTTCATCTCGCTGGCCCTCATGATCACTATGACCCTGGTGACCGGCAGCCTCGTACCCGCGCTGTTCTTCCTCGGCACCATGGTGGTCTCCGGGCTGGCCGCCACGCTGTTCGCGCCCCGGCTGGAACGCAGCGCCCGCGGCACCGTCAAGGCCCGCGCCGCCTTCGCCACCGGGCTGGTCTCCGCGCTCTCCGCCGCCCGTACGGTGAAGCTGGCCGGCGCCACCCGGCCGGTGCTGGACCACCTCGCGAAGCTGGACACCGTCCGCAGCGACCGGCAGCGGCGGGAGATCGCCATGCAGGTGTGGGCGCGATCCACCCCGTCGATGGCCAGCGGACTGCTGCCTATCGGGGCGTGGGCGCTCTACCTGGCCGGCGGGCTCTCCGCCGGGGCGACGCTGGTGGCGGTCTCCACGCTCGGCGCGGCCCGCTGGTTCGCCTGGACCACCGCGGCCCTGGTCTCGCACTACCCGTCGGCGCGGGTGTGGACCCGGCGGACCGCCGCGATGACCGGGGTGGCCACCTACTCGGCGGAGGTGCCGGGGGTGGACCTCGCCGCGGGTACCGCCCCTGCGCCCGAGCCGCCGCCCCGGCACCCGCTGCGCCGGCTGGAGCTGGCCGGATTCGGCGCGCTGCACTCCGACGGCGTCCTCGCCGTACGCGATGTCGATCTGGTGGTGGAGCGCGGGCAGTTGGTGCTGGTGGTCGGCCCGGTCGGCGCCGGCAAGTCGTCGCTGCTGCGGGCGCTCGCCGGGATCGTCCACCACACCGGCACGCTGCGCTGGAACGGCGAGCCGGTCACCGAGCCGGAGCTGTTCCTCCGCCCCAACCAGGTCGGGTACGTCGGGCAGCTGCCCCGGGTGCTCTCCGGCACGGTGGCCGACAACATCGCGCTCGGCCACCAGGTGGACGCCGCCGGCGCGGTGGCGACCGCCCAGTTGGACCACGACCTGGCCGCCGCGGGAGGCGGGCTGGGGCTGCTCATCGGGCACAAGGGCACCCGGCTCTCCGGCGGGCAGCTCCAGCGGCTGGCGCTGGCCCGGGCCCTGGCGCCGCGTACCGAGCTGCTGGTCGCCGACGACGTGTCGTCCGCACTGGACGTCACCACCGAGCTGGCGCTCTGGGCGGCCCTACGGGAGCACGGGGTGACGGTGGTCGGGTCGACCTCCAAACGGGCCGCGCTGGTCCGGGCGGACCACGTGGTGGTGCTGGTCGACGGTGCCGTGGCCGCCCAGGGCCCCTGGCCTGACCTCGAGGCCGACTGGGGCCACCTGGCGGGCTGACCACTCCGGGCCCGCCCGGTTCGTCGATCATGAAGTTGACGGCGTTCGGCGTCCGATTTGTCGCCGCTAACGTCATGATCAACCGGGCGGGGTTCGGGGGTCGGGTCAGAAGGCGCGGGTGTACTGGTTGGGCCAGTGGGGGGTGGCGCCGAGCTTGGCGGCGGCGCGACGCGGCCAGTACGGGTCGCGGAGGAGTTCGCGACCGAGCAGGACCAGGTCGGCCTCGCCGCCGGCGACGATCTGCTCGGCCTGCTCCGGCTCGACGATCAGCCCGACCGCACCGGTCGGCACGCCCGCGTCGCGGCGGATCCGCGCGGCCAGCGGCACCTGGTAGCCGGGGCCGACCGGGATGCTCGCCCCGGCCGAGGCGCCGCCGGAGGAGGCGTCGACCAGGTCCACCCCGGCGGCGGCCAGCTCGCCGGCGAGCACCACGCTGTCCTCGACGGTCCAACCGCCGTCCACCCAGTCGGTGGCGGAGATCCGGGTCAGCACCGGCGCCGCCTCGCCGACGGTGGCCCGGACCGCCCGGGCCACCTCCAGGGTGAGTCGCATCCGGCCCGCCCGGTCGCCGCCGTAGCCGTCGGTGCGGTGGTTGGTCAGCGGGGAGAGGAACTCGTGCAGCAGGTAGCCGTGCGCGGCGTGGATCTCCACGGCGCGGAAGCCGGCATCGAGGGCCCGCCCGGCGGCGACGGCGAACGCCTCGACCACCCGGGCGATGCCGGCCTGGTCGAGCGCGGTCGGGCGCCGGTAGTCGGGCAGGAACGGCTCGACCCCGGGCCCGACCGGCGTCCAACCGCCCTCGGCGTCCGGCACACCGCCCTTGTGCGCGGCCCACGGCCGGTACGTCGACGCCTTGAACCCGGCGTGCGCCAGCTGCACGGCCGGCACTGCCCCCTGCGCGGCGAGGAACGCGGTGATCGGCCGCCAGGCGTCGACGTGCGCGCCGGACCAGAGGCCGGTGTCCTGGGGGCTGATCCGGCCTTCGGGCACCACCGCGGTGGCCTCGGTGATGATCAGCCCGACCCCGCCGACCGCGCGGGAGCCGAGGTGGACGCGGTGCCAGTCGGTGGGCAGGCCGTCCGGGCCGGCGCTGTACTGGCACATCGGCGCCATGGCGACCCGGTTCGGCAGGGTGACGCCGCGCAGGGCGAGCGGGGTGAACAGGACACTCATGCGCTGATCCTCCTCGGAGACGACGAGGGAGGGCCCACGGGCCCTCCCTCGTGCGGCGTGCTCAGGCGGGGACGGGGGCGAGCCGCTCCGCGGGGCGGTCGGCCTCGTCCGGGTCCACCAGGTCGCGCTTACCGGCCGAGTCGTACGCCCCTCGGTCGAGGGTGCCCTCCCGGGCGGCCACGATGGTCGGCACCAGCGCCTGGCCGGCCACGTTGGTGGCGGTGCGGATCATGTCCAGGATCGGGTCGATCGCCAGCAGCAGGCCGGCGCCGGCCAGCGGCAGCCCCAGCGTGCTCAGGGTCAGGGTGAGCATGACGATCGCGCCGGTGAGGCCGGCGGTGGCGGCCGAACCGACCACCGAGACGAAGGCGATCAGCAGGTAGTCGGTGACGCCCAGGTGCACCCCGAAGACCTGCGCCACGAAGATCGCCGCCAGCGCCGGGTAGATGGCGGCGCAGCCGTCCATCTTCGTGGTGGCGCCGAACGGCACGGCGAAGGAGGCGTACTCGCGGGGGACGCCGAGCCGCTCGACGGAGCGCTGGGTCACCGGCATGGTGCCCACCGAGGAGCGGGACACGAAGGCCAGCTCGATGGCGGGCCAGGCGCCGGCGAAGAAGCGCAGCGGGTTGAGCCGGCCGGCGGCCACCAGCAGCAGCGGGTAGACCACGAAGAGCACGATCGCGCAGCCGACGTAGACGGCGGTGGTGAACTTGGCGAGCGGGGCGAGCAGGTCCCAGCCGTACGACGCGACGGCGTTGCCGATCAGGCCGAGCGTGCCGATCGGGGCGAGCCGGATGACCCACCAGAGCGCCTTCTGCACGATGGCCAGCAGCGAGCGGTTGAGCGCCACGAACGGCTCGGCGGCCTCGCCGATCAGCATCGCGGCGGCACCCACCACCAGGGCGAGGAAGACGATCTGGAGGACGTTGCCCTCGACGAACGCGCCGATCGGGTTGGTCGGGACGATGCCGGTGAGGAAGTCGGTCCAGGAGCCCGCCTTCTTCGGCGCGGCGGCGCCGGCCAGGTCGAGGGTGACGCCCTTGCCCGGGTCGGTGAGCAGGCCGAGGCCGATGCCGATGCTCACCGCGATCAGCGCGGTGAGGCCGAACCAGAGCAGCGTCTTCAGGGCCAGTCGGGCGGCGTTGGCCACGCCGCGCAGGCTGACCACGCTGACCACGATCGCGGTGAAGACCAGCGGCGGCACGGCCAGCTTGAGCAGCTGGACGAAGAGGTGACCGACGGTGTCGAGGGTGCTGGTCAGCCAGGCGAGGTCGTTGGCGCGGGCGAGGAAACCGAGCGCCACGCCGAGCACGAGGCCGAGCAGGATCTGCAGGGAGAAGGGAAACTTGCGCAGGGCAGCAGCCATGAGGATGTGTCCAAGGTCTGGAAAGGGTGAACGGGGCAGCGTCAGGAGTGGGGCTGCGCCGGACAGATGCCGCTGGCCTGCCGTCGAAGGTCGACGTACAGGCGCACGGTGAGGTGCCAGACGTTGGTCATCGCCGCAGAGGCTACTCCCAGCAAGTTCCCAGCCGGAAGGAGTACCCCGCGTGACGCTCCTTACAAGCGTGGTTAGGAGGGGCCCCTTCCTATACAAAATGCGTTAACAGGGTGCCCTTCCTTACCTGCGGGCCAGGGCGAGGGTGGCGGATGTGGCCAGGCCCCAGGCCACGGCGACCAGCAGCAGGAGGCGTTCCAGGACCCCCACCACCGGGCCGCGGCCCACGGTCAGCATGGCCAGCGCGATCGCCGCGGAGAGCGGCAGGGACAACGCGGCGCCGAGCCCGGCGATCCGGCGCAGGCGCCGGCCCGCCGTCGGGGAGAGGACCAGGGCCAGCATCGCGAAGACCACCGCGGCGGTGGCCGCCACGCTCGCCCCGCCGTGCACCAGGTCGGCCACGGTGGCGGCCTCGAACGGCGGCAGCGGGCAACCGGCGGTGCAGGTCACCGCGCCGGAGAGCACCGTACCGACCCCGCCGGCGGCGAGCAGTGCCGCCGCCGCGCGCAGCGCCGGGGGCAGGGCCACCGCGAGCAGCAGCAGCGCCGCCGCGAGGGCGAAGACCCCGATCCGGTACGCCCCGGCGTACCCGCTCTCGGTGACGCCGGCCTCGCTGACGTACCCGGTCAGGCCCGGACCGGGCCCGGCGACCACGGCGACCGTCACCGCGACCGAGCCGGCCACCACGCAGCCGGAGGCGGCCGACGCCGCGGCGGCCCGGACGACGCCCGGATCCTCAGCCACGCCCGTGCGGCGTGGTCCAGCCGTGCAGGTCCGGACCGAGCGGCACGATCCGGCTCGGGTTGATCATTTCGTGGGTGGCGTAGTAGTGCCGCTTGATGTGGTCGAAGTCGACCGTCTCGCCGAAGCCGGGAGTCTGGAACAGGTCGCGGGCGTACGCCCAGAGCACCGGCAGCTCGGTGAGCTTCTGCCGGTTGCACTTGAAGTGCCCGTGATAGGCCACGTCGAAGCGGACCAGGGTGGTGAACAGCCGCACGTCCGCCTCGGTGATCCGGTCGCCCATCAGGTAGCGGCGCCCGGCCAGCCGCTCCGACAGCGCGTCCAGCCGGTCGAACAGCGCCGTGTACGCCTCGTCGTACGCCTGCTGTGAGGCGGCGAAGCCGCACCTGTAGACCCCGTTGTTGACGTCCCGGTGGATCTCCGCCATCAGCGCGTCCATCTCCGGCCGCAGCTCGACGGGGTAGAGGTCCGGTGCTCCGGCCTTGTGGAACCGCCGCCACTCGGTGGAGAAATCCAGGGTGAGCTGCGGATAGTCGTTGGTGACCACCTTGCCGGTCCGGGTGTCGACCAGCGCCGGCACGGTGACCCGGCCGGTGTAGTCAGGGTCGGTCGCGAGGTACGCGTCGGAGAGGAAGCCGATGCCCAGCACCGGGTCGAAGCCGTCCTGGTCGAGGCTGAACCGCCAGCCCCGCTCGTCCCGGATCGGGTCCACCGTGCCGAGCGAGATCACGTCCTCCAGGCCGAGCAGGTTGCGCACGATCCGGGCCCGGTGCGCCCAGGGGCAGGCCCGGCACCAGATCAACCGGTACCGACCGGCCTCCAGCGGCCAGCGCCCCTGGTCGTCCGGTCCGCCGCCCGGCGGCGAGGTGGAGTGCGGGGTGACCCGGTCGGTGAACCGGTTGGGCTGGCGGACGAACGCGCCGCCGCCGGAGGTCTCTGCGCTGAACTGGGCCCGGGCCATGCCGTCAACCTATCCGTTCCGGGCGCGGATATCCTGGCGCCGGACGCCCCCCGTGACCCGGCGGGCGCCCCACCGCCAGCCCCTTCCCACCCCCGGAGGACGCGCGCCGATGACCGTGGCATATCTCGTGGCCGGAGTCCGCACCCCGATCGGCCGGTACGCCGGTGCCCTCGCCGGCGTACGCCCCGACGACCTGGCCGCGCACGTGATCCGCGAGCTGGTCGCCCGGCACCCCGGCGTGGACTGGGCCCGCACCGACGACGTGATCCTGGGCTGCGCCAACCAGGCCGGGGAGGACAACCGCAACGTGGCCCGGATGGCGGCGCTGCTCGGCGGGCTGCCCGAGGAGGTGCCCGGCAGCACGGTCAACCGGCTCTGCGGCTCCGGCCTGGACGCCCTGGCCAGCGCGGCCCGGTCGATCGTGGCCGGGGAGGCCGACCTGGTGGTGGCCGGTGGGGTGGAGAGCATGAGCCGCGCCCCCTTCGTCATGCCGAAGGCGACGACGGCGTTCTCCCGCACCGCGGAGGTGTACGACACCACCATCGGCTGGCGGCTGGTCAACCCGCTGATGGAGCGGGGCTGGGGCATCGACTCGATGCCGGAGACGGCGGAGAACGTCGCCGCCGAGTTCGGCGTCGACCGCGCGGCGCAGGACGAGTTCGCGTACCGCTCCCAGCAGCGCGCCGCCAAGGCGCAGGCCGACGGCCGGCTGGCCGAGGAGATCGTCCCGGTGACCGTGCCGGCCGGCCGGCGGGAGACGAAGCTGGTCGAGGTCGACGAGCACCCCCGGGAGACCTCGCTGGAGAAGCTCGCCGCGCTGCCCACCCCGTTCCGCACGGGCGGCACGGTGACCGCCGGCAACTCCTCCGGCGTCAACGACGGCGCGGTGGCCCTGCTGGTCGCCTCCGAGGCGGCCGTCGCCCGCTACGCCCTCACCCCGCTCGCCCGGGTGACCGGTGCGGCGGCGGCCGGCGTGCCGCCGCGGATCATGGGCGTGGGCCCGGTCCCGGCCACCCGGAAGCTGCTCGACCGGCACGGGCTGGCGCTGGCCGACCTGGACGTGATCGAGCTGAACGAGGCGTTCGCCGCGCAGTCGGTGGCGGTGCTGCGCGAGCTGGGGCTGCCCGAGGACGCCGAGCACGTCAACCCGAACGGCGGGGCGATCGCTCTCGGCCACCCGCTCGGCGCCAGCGGCGCCCGGCTGGCGCTCACCGCCGCGCTGGAGCTGCGCCGCCGGGGCGGCCGGCGGGCCCTGGCGACCATGTGCATCGGCGTCGGGCAGGGCATCTCGCTGCTGCTGGAGGCGGCAGCCTGACGCCACGGTGACTGCCCGCCCGCCGGCCGTCGGCGAGTGCTGCCGCACCGGCCGGCGGCACCGCCGGCCGCCGTCCCGCCCAGGCCGGACGGCGCCGGCGTGGCGGGCGGGCCGGCCGGGGGACAGCGCCGGCGGGCCGGACAGCGCCGGCGGGGCCGGCGGGCGGGGTCAGGCAGGGGCTTCGGCGCAGCCGCAGAACCCGCCATCGTGCCAGCCTCGCTTGCTCGCGGCGACGAGAAAGGGCACGAACCAGCCGTCCAGCTGGCCGGCGCACCGGCGGGCCTCGGTGTTCAGTTCGGCCGCCCGGCCCTCGACGCCGAGCAGGTACCCGAGCTTCCGCCACGCCTGGTAGCGCATGTCGCGGTCCTCCGTGGCGGTCCGGAGCACCGCGAGCGCCTCGTCGACGCGCCGCTGCTGGTACAGCAGTTGGGCCAGCCGGGCGTACAGGTGGCTCGCTCCCTCGGCCAGCCCCGTCCGGTACGACTCGATCGCCGCGTCGACCAGGCCGCGTTTCTCGAACGCCCGGCCCACCTCCCAGCGCGGCACATCAGGTACCTGCCGCAGCGCCCGCCCCAGCGCAACCGCCTCGTCCCGGCGGCCACTGTCCGCGAGCAGCACCACCAGATCGGGTGCCACGGCCGGTACGCCCCCGGCGAGCAACTCCCGGAAGAGCGACTCGGCCTCGGTGAGCCGGCCGACCCGAGCCAGGTGCCGGCTCAGGCCGACGCGGGCGCCAGGATCGCCGGCCGCCACGGCGGCCCGCCACGCGGCCGCCGCCTCGTCGGTGCGGCCCGCCCCGGCCAGCATGTCGGCGTACCGCCCGCGGGCCCCCGCGAGACCCGCCACGATCGCCCGGTGCCACTCGGCGACCGCCTCGTCGAACCGGCCGTGCTCGGCCAACACGTCGGTCAGCCAGGTCAGGTCGCCGAGGAGACCACGGTCGGTGATGGCGTCCAGCAGGGCCACCGCCTCGTCGACGCGCCCCTGTTCCAACAGCCAGTCGACGCGTTCCTCGTCGTCGGTCGGTTCGTCCCCGCACATGGCGGCCACCGTAGGTCATCACGGGGCGGGGGCCCGAGGGGTTTCCGGGGACGTGGCCCGAGTGCCCGGACCGTGGGCGGCCGTCGAAAGTGGATCATTCGAACCGGAGCGGCCGCGCATAGAGTGGTCACGACCACACGATCTCGCGGAACGTACGGCGCAGGCAGCAGATCCGCACGGGCGGGGAGGAGGTGCCGTGGGTCTGACGGACTCCCAGGCGGTGGTCGTGCTGCTCGCCGGCCTGGCGATCCTGGCCGGGCTGGCCGGGGTGGTGGTGCCCGGGCTGCCGGCGCTGCCCCTGTGCTGGGGCGGGGTGCTGGTGTGGGCGCTCTTCGGCGACGCCGGCCCGGGTCGCTGGGTGGTGCTCGCCGGTGCCACCGTGGTCGCCGTCGGGGGCGGGATCGTCAAATACCTCTGGCCGGGGCGAAGCCTGAAGCGGGCCGGAGTGCCCGCCTCGTCGCTGCTGGCCGGGGCCGTGCTGGGGCTGGTCGGCTTCTTCGTCATCCCGGTCGTCGGCCTGGTGGTGGGCTTCGTCGCCGGGGTGTGGGGCGCCGAGCGGTTGCGGCTCGGGGACAACCGCCTCGCCTGGCCCGCCACCGTGCGGGCGCTGAAGGCGGCGGGGCTGTCCATGCTGGTCGAGTTCCTGGCCGGCGTGGTTATCGCCGTCCTCTGGGTCGCCGGCCTGCTGTTCGTCTGAGTCGCCGGCGCGGGCGCTCGCCCGACCTGGTGGTGGCGTTCGGGTCGGCCGTGCTCGTCGCGCTGCCGGCGCGGTGACAGAGACGGCGCGGGGTGTCCGGGAGGGTACGGCGCATCGCCGTACGAGTGAGAGAGAGGTGGACACCCCGCGCCGTCGCGGGCCGGGCGTGCCGAGTGCCCGGCGCTGGGCCCGTCGCGATCGGGCCTGGTCACTGGCTCCAGCATGCGGCCGGCGCCACGGTGGGGCAACGCATTTCGCGCCGGCGCGAGTGACGCGGCGCGGCGGCCAATGGTCTGCTCCTGGCGGAATTTTCGGTCGATCTCCATTGACCCGCTTGACGGTGGCGGCTCATCATCCCGTCAGGCGGTGACGCAGGTCACAGCCTCCACCCCGTCCAAGGGAGACACCGATGAGCTCGACGACTCAGGACGGAGCATCCCCACCGTCCCCGGTCTCCGACGAGGAACGGCTCGCGCAGCTGGGATACAAGCAGGAACTGCGCCGAAAGCTGTCCGGCTTCTCCAACTTCGCGGTCTCGTTCTCCATCATCTCCATCCTGGCCGGCGCGATCACGTCGTACGGCATCGCGATGACGGCGGGCGGCCCGCTCGCGATCACCCTGGGCTGGCTCTTCGTCGGCGTCATGGTGGTCTTCGTGGCGCTGGCCATGGCCGAGATCTGCTCGGTCTATCCCACCGCCGGGGCCCTCTACTGGTGGGCCGCCGCGCTCGCCAAGCGGAACAAGGCGGTCTGGGCGTGGTTCGTCGGCTGGTTCAACTTCCTCGGCGAGGTGGCCGTCACCGCCGCGATCGACTTCGGTGCGGCGATCACCACCTCCGCCTTCCTGAGCCTCGCCATCGACCTGGAGGTGACCGCCGGCCGTACCTTCCTGATCTTCCTGGTGATCATCGTCGCGCACGGCCTGCTCAACACCTTCGGCGTCAACCTCGTGCGGCTGCTCTCCGACGTCAGCGCCTGGTGGCACCTGGCCGGCGTCGCGGTCATCGTGACCGTCCTCGCGATCGTGCCGGACCAGCACAAGCCCGTTTCCGAGGTCTTCCTCGAGGTGCGCAACGAGACCGGCTTCACCTTCGCCGGCGCGGCCGGCTACGCGGTGCTCATCGGTCTGCTGATGGCGCAGTACACCTACACCGGCTACGACGCGAGCGCCCACGTGGCGGAGGAGACGCACGACGCGGCCCGCTCCGCGCCCCGCGGCATCGTGATGTCGGTGGTGGTGTCGGTCATCGCCGGCTTCGTGCTGCTCTTCGCCATCACCTGGTCCATCCAGGACTACGAGGCCGAGCGGGCGACCGCGCTGGGCCTGCCCCCGGCGCAGATCTTCATCGACGCGGTGGGGCACGACCTCGGCACGTTCCTGCTCTTCATCTGCGTGGTCGCCCAGTTCTTCTGCGGCATGGCATCGGTCACCGCGAACTCCCGGATGGCGTACGCGTTCAGCCGGGACGGCGCGCTGCCCGGCTCCGGGATCTGGAAGCGGGTCAACCCGCGCACCGGCACCCCGACCAACTCGATCTGGCTCTGCGTCGCCTGCTCTAGCCTGCTCGTCCTGCCGTCGCTCTGGAACACCACCGCGTACCTGGCGGCCACGTCCATCGCGGTGATCGGCCTCTACATCGCGTACGTGGCCCCGGTCTTCCTGCGCCGGCGTACGCCGGACTTCCAGGTCGGCCCGTGGAACCTGGGCCGCTGGAGCGCGCCGGTGGGGTGGATCGCCGTCGGCTGGGTCGCGGTCATCTGTGTCCTGTTCGTGTTGCCGACCAGCAGTCCCGTCACCGCCAGCACGTTCAACTACACGATCGTCGCGGTCGGCGTCGTGCTCGGCGGTGCCTGGCTCTGGTGGGTCCTCGGCGCCCGGCGGTGGTTCACCGGCCCGCGCCACAACGTGCCGGATCCGGTGATCCCCAGGCCGGCGACGGGCGTCGAGCCCGTCACCGAGCCGACCACCGAGTAGGTTGCGCGGGCGGCGGGGTGGGCCGGGCTGCACTACTAGGGTCTGTCCGCGGATCTTGGCTGACGGTCGCCAGCAGGTGTTCGACCAGGGGGTTTTGATCGTTCTTGAGCCAGGCGACGGCGACTCGCGTGCGGGCGGTGCTGGGCTTGACCCTGCGGAAGGCGACGCCTTTGAGGCGGATGCGTCGGATACTCGCCGGGGCCAGCGAGACGCCCAAACCGGTCTCCACGAGCGCGCACACGGTCTGCCACTCCACCGCGTGCTGGACTATCTGCGGCGTGAAGCCTGCTGCGATGCACAGGTCGGTGATCTGGTCGTGCAGCTGTGGGCCGGCCGCACGGGGCAGCAGCACGAAGGGCGAGTCCGCCAACTGTGCAAGCTGCACGATCCGTTGGGCGGCCAGCGGGTGGGTAGCCGGCAGCACGGCCACGAAGGGCTCGCTGAGTACCGTCCTGAATCCGAGTTCTGCCTCGACGGCGGGGGGTTCGCGCAGCAGGCCGATGTCGATGGTCTTGTCGTGCAGGGCGGTGATCTGCGGCGCGGTGGTCATTTCACGGATGTCCAGGTGCACGCCCGGGAACCGCTGCCCGAAGGTGCGCAGCAGGTCGGGCAGGACGGTCAGGGCGAGGGAGGCGGCAAAACCGATCCGTAGGCGGCCGGCCTCGCCGCTGCCAACGGCCCGGGCTGCGGCCAAGCCGTCCGCAAGGTCGGTGAGCGCCCGCCGCGCGGCGGGCAGCAGTTCGCGGCCGGCCGGGGTGAGCGTGACGCGTCCTGATTCGCGGCTGAACAGCGCGTGGCCAACCTTGTCTTCCAGGCGGCGGATCTGCTGGCTCAGCGGCGGCTGGGCGATGCCCAGGTGGGCGGCCGCGTGGCCGAAGTGGAGTTTCTCGGCGAGCACGACGAACGCATGCAGCTGTGGGAGGGGAAGTTCGGGGCGTGCCATACGCCTAGAGATATCACGTCATGCCCGAGGCTGTATTGGACGTATCCGCGCTGGTCACTTAGCGTTCGGCACATGTCAGAGCGACGTGCGATCCTCAGCGGCTCGACCTTCGAGGAGCAGATCGGCTATGCCCGTGCCGTAGTGGACGGCGAGTGGGTGCATGTGTCCGGGACGACCGGGTTTGACTACACCACCATGACGATTTCCGACGACGTGGTGGAGCAGGCCGAGCAGTGCCTACGCAACATCGAGGCCGCGCTCGCCGAGGCGGAGTGCACCTTCGTCGATGTGGTGCGGGTGCGCTACCTGCTGCCCGACCGCGAAGACTTCGAGCCCTGCTGGCCGGTCCTGCGCCGCTGTTTCGGCGACGTCCGGCCAGCCGCCACAATGCTCGTGTGCGGTCTCGCCGACCCCCGGATGAAGATCGAGATAGAGGTGTACGCGCGGCGGGCCACCGCATAGCAACCCGATCTGCTCGCCAGGCGGTACGACAAACGCGACTACGCCTATCACGTACCGTCACCGTTGCCGCGATCCGTTCAGGCTCCGACCTTGATCCGCAAGACAGAACCTAGCGTGCCGCAGGCATTCCGTACCTTCGATTCCGTTGTGGCGCACGCTGCGATCTTCCGCTGGGCGCACTCGAAGAACCGTTACGCGCGATGCGTACCTCTTTCATCCGATTTGCCATGCGCTCGCCGCCGGTTCCGGTCGAGGCCCGGCGGGCCGTCAGGAGGGGATTACCCGTGAAAATCCGTGAGATCCGCACCCACCGTCTCGTGGCTCCGCTCCACACGCCGTTCGTGACCGCGCTCGCTCGGCTGACGACCGTGTCCACCGTCGTGGTGGAGATTCTTGACGATGACGGTCGGTCAGGCTTCGGTGAGGCCCCGGAGGTGTGGACGGTGACCGGGTCCTCGCTGGCCAGTGCCGAGGCGTGCGTGGCCCAGATCTTCCGACCGCTGCTGGTCGGGCGAGCGGCCGAGGATCTGATCGGGAACTGCCGATCGGTCTCCGCAGCGGTGGTCGGCAACGAGTCAGCGAAGGCCGCGGTCGACGTCGCATTGCACGACCTGGCGGCCCGCCGGCTTGGGGTGCCGCTGGCCCACCTGCTCGGTGGTGCCCGGCTTACCGTGCCGACCGATGTGACGGTCTCCGCCGGTGACGCCGACGGTCTGGCTGATGCCGCCGTGCAACGGGTCGGGGAGGGCTACCGGGTGCTGAAGGTGAAGGTGGGGACCGACGCCAACGGTGACGTGGCCCGGGTCGCAGCGGTCCGGGCGGCGGCCGGCCCCGATGTCGAGATCCGACTCGATGCCAACCAAGGGTGGACCCCCCGTGAGGCGGTACGGGTCATCCGCGCGCTGGAGGAGTCGGGTGCCGGCGTGGCGTTCGTCGAACAGCCCGTGCACCACCGGGACATCGAGGGCCTGGCGTGGGTCAGCGACCGGGTCGAAACCCCGATCATGGCCGACGAGGCGGTCTTCGGCGTCGCCGATCTGGTCGAGGTGATCCGCCGCCGGGCGGCCGACATGGTGAACGTCAAATTGGCCAAATCCGGTGGACTCCGGCCGGCCCGCACCCTGCTGGAACTCGCCGAAGCCCAGCAGATGGCCACCATGGTCGGATCCATGCTGGAGACCGAGATCGGCGTCGGGGCGGCCGCCAGCCTCGTCGCGGCGTACGGCACCAGCGTGGTCAGCGACCTGGACGCGGTCTGGTGGCTTGAGCGTGGCGCCGTGACCGGGGGCATGCGCTACGAAGGCGCAACAGTCGTGCTGCCCGAGACTGCGGGCCTGGGGGTGACCAGCGTCGCCCCCGTGGGCGAGCCGGTCACGTGACGGTCACCGGGCCGCTGCGATCAGCTCCCTGAGGAGTGACGGGCCAGCTCGTCAGGCGTGTTCGAGGCGGCGGTCTGGAGTGCCGCGACGCTTGCGGCCACCGCCGTGTGGTCGCCCGCGCCCTTCCGGTACACGGTCCGGGTACGTCGCTTGACGCTGGGCGGTACGAGGCGGACGTCGCAGCTCGCCCAGCTCAACCCGGATCATGCCCCGGACCTGCACCGCCGTTTCATCGCCTGGGCTCGGGCCCGCGACTGACGGGCGTGACACCCGAACCGGCAGGGGCCGGTCGATCGCGTCCGGAAGCAGCATTGACGGTGATCCGTTCTGCGCGTAGACCTTTCCCATGGAGGCGCACCGATGAGGACAGCCCCGCTCACGCTGGAACAGCTCCGGGTCGCGGTCGACGACGGCGAGATCGACACCGTGGTGCTGGCCCTGACCGACATGCAGGGGCGGCTGCAGGGCAAACGGTTCCACGCGCCCTACTTCCTCGACCAGGTGGTCGCGCACGGCAGCGAGGGCTGCAACTACCTGCTCGCCGTCGACGTGGACATGAACACCGTCGACGGGTACGCGATGTCGAGCTGGGCCCGCGGCTACGGCGACTTCGCGATGAAGCCCGACCTGGCGACCCTGCGCCGGGTGCCGTGGCAGCCGGGCAGCGCGATGCTCCTCGCCGACCTGGAGTGGCTGGACGGCTCCGGCCCGGTGGTCGCCTCGCCCCGACAGATCCTGCGCCGGCAGCTCGACCGGCTGGCCGGGCACGGGCTCACCGCGTACGCCGGGACCGAGCTGGAGTTCGTGCTCTACCGCGACTCGTACGAGGAGGCGTGGCGGCGCGGCTACCGCGAGCTGACCCCGGCCAACCAGTACAACGTGGACTACTCGCTGCTCGGCACCGCGCGGGTGGAGCCGCTGCTGCGCCGGATCCGCACCGAGATGGCCGGGGCCGGGCTGACCCCGGAGAGCGCCAAGGGCGAGTGCAACCTCGGCCAGCACGAGATCGCCTTCCGCTACGACGAGGCGTTGGCCTGCGCCGACCACCACGTCATCTACAAGAACGGGGCGAAGGAGATCGCCGCCCAGGAGGGCATGTCGATCACCTTCATGGCCAAGCCGAACGCCCGCGAGGGCAGCTCCTGCCACATCCACTTCTCGCTGCGCGACCCCGACGGCCGCCCCGCCCTGCCCGGTGACGGGCCGGCGCACCTGAGCGTGACCGGGCAGCGGGTGCTGGCCGGGCTGCTCGCCACCATGCGCGAGTTCAGCCTCTTCTCCGCCCCGAACGTCAACTCCTACAAGCGCTACCAGCCGGGTTCGTTCGCCCCGACCGCGCTGCGCTGGGGCACCGACAACCGCACCTGCGCGCTGCGGCTGGTCGGGCACGGCCCGGGCCTGCGGGTGGAGAACCGTGCCCCCGGCGCGGACGTCAACCCGTACCTGGCGATCGCCGCGCTGGTCGCCGGCGCCGTGCACGGCATCGAGCGGGAGCTGGCGCTGGGCGAGGAGTGCACCGGCAACGCGTACGACGACGCGTCGGCCGAGCGGGTGCCCGGGACACTGCGCGACGCCCTGGCCCTCTGGGAGTGCTCCGAGCTGGCCAAGGACGCCTTCGGCCCCGAGGTGGTCGCCCACTACGCCAACCAGGCCCGCGTCGAACTCGCGGCCTTCGACGCCGCCGTAACCGACTGGGAGCTAACCCGTGGCTTCGAACGCCTCTAACCCCGCCCCCCGCCCCCACCTGCGGCGATCTTGCACTTTCGGCCCCTGTTTCGTACCGACCTGCGGTTTTTGTTCCGGCAGCTACTGCAAGATCGCGAGCGGGTGGGGGGGGAGGGGGCGGGGGTGAGTGAGGTGCGGAACCCGGCGACGGGGGAGGTGCTGGGGGAGGTGCGGGGCACCTCGCTCGCCGAGACCGATGCGGGGGTCGAGCGGGCGGCGCGGGCGTACGAGTCGTGGCGGGCGGTGGCGCCGGGGGACCGGGCGCGGCTGCTGCGGCGGTTCGCCGCGGTGGTGGACGCGCATCTTGAGGAGCTGGCCCTGCTGGAGGTCCGCAACGCGGGCCACACCATCGGCAACGCCCGCTGGGAGGCGGGCAACGTCCGGGACGTCCTCGACTACTACGCGGGCGCGCCGGAGCGGCTGACCGGCCGGCAGATCCCGGTGGCCGGCGGGCTCGACGTCACCTTCCACGAGCCGCTCGGCGTGGTCGGGGTGATCGTGCCGTGGAACTTCCCGATGCCCATCGCGGCCTGGGGCTTCGCTCCCGCACTGGCCGCCGGCAACACGGTCGTGCTCAAGCCGGCCGAGCTGACCCCGCTCACCGCGCTGCGGCTGGCCGAGCTGGCCCTGGAAGCCGGTCTGCCGGAGGGGGTGTTCACCGTGCTGCCCGGCAAGGGAAGCGTGGTGGGGGAGCGGTTCGTCACCCACCCGGCGGTCCGCAAGGTCTGCTTCACCGGCTCCACCGAGGTCGGTACCCGGATCATGGCCGGCTGCGCCGCCCAGGTGAAGCGGGTGACGCTGGAGCTGGGCGGGAAGTCGGCGAACCTGGTCTTCGCCGACGCCGACATCGAGCAGGCCGCCGCCACCGCGCCGTACGCGGTCTTCGACAACGCCGGCCAGGACTGCTGCGCACGCTCCCGGATCCTGGTCCAGCGCCCGGTGTACGACCGCTTCCTGGAACTGCTCGAACCGGCCGTGCGCGCGTTCCGGGTCGAGGACCCGGCCGCCGAGAGCGCCGAGATGGGGCCGCTGATCTCCGCCGGACACCGGGACCGGGTCACCGGGTACGTCGACGGGGCGAAGGTGGCCTTCACCGGCTCCCGCCCCGACGGCCCCGGCTTCTGGTACGCCCCGACGGTGCTGCTCGCCGACTCCCCGGCCGACCGGCACTGGCGCGAGGAGATCTTCGGCCCGGTGGTCTCGGTGCTCCCCTTCGACGACGAGGCGGACGCGATCCGGCTGGCCAACGACACCGAGTACGGCCTCTCCGGCTCGATCTGGACCCGGGACGTCGGCCGGGCGGTCCGGGTGGCCCGGGCGGTGGAGTCGGGCAACCTCAGCGTCAACTCGCACTCCTCGGTGCGCTACTGGACCCCGTTCGGCGGGATGAAGCGCTCCGGGCTCGGCCGGGAACTGGGCCCGGACGCGCTGCACGCCTTCACCGACGTCAAGAACGTGTTCATTGCGACAGGGGAGTGAGGCGCAGTGCAGGGACGGCTTCAGGACCGGGTCACCGTGGTGACCGGGGCGGGCAGCGGGATCGGGCTGGCGACCGTACGGCGGTTCGCCGCCGAGGGCGCCCGGGTGGTCTGCGTCGACATCGACGCCGAGGCGGGGAAGCGGGCCGCCGACGAGGTGGGCGGCGAGTTCGTCGCCTGCGACGTGGCCGACGAGGCGTCGGTCCGCGACCTCTTCGACGGGGTGGCCGAGCGGCACGGCCGGGTCGACGTCGCGTTCAACAACGCCGGCATCTCCCCGCCCGACGACGACTCCATCCTGGACACCGGGCTGGACGCCTGGGAACGGGTGCTGCGGGTCAACACCACCAGCGTCTACCTGTGCTGCAAGTACGTCATCCCGCACATGCGCCGCCAGGGCAAGGGGTCGATCATCAACACCGCCTCGTTCGTCGCGCTGATGGGCGCGGCGACGTCGCAGATCGCGTACACCGCGAGCAAGGGCGGGGTGCTGGCGATGACCCGGGAGCTGGGCGTGCAGTTCGCCCGGGAGGGGATCCGGGTCAACGCGCTCTGCCCTGGCCCGGTCGCCACGCCGCTGCTGCTGGAGCTGTTCGCCGAGGATCCGGAGCGGGCGGCCCGCCGGCTCGTGCACGTGCCGATGGGCCGGTTCGGCGACCCGACGGAGATCGCCGCCGCGGTGGCCTTCCTGGCCAGCGACGACGCCTCGTTCATGACCGCCGCGCAGTTCGTGGTGGACGGCGGGATCACCGGCGCCTACGTGACTCCGCTGTGAGCCGGCCGATCATCGGGATCACCGCGTACGTCGAGCCGGCCGGCTGGGCGGTGTGGCGGGACGTGCCGGCGGTGCTGGTGCCGCAGGCGTACGTCCGGGCGGTGACCGCCGCCGGCGGCCGGGCCGTGGTGCTGCCCCCGGACGACACGGACGTGGACGTGCTGCGGATCCTCGACGGGCTGCTGCTGGCCGGCGGCGCGGACGTCGGCCCGGAGCGGTACGGCCAGCCGCCCGACCCGCGCACCGAGAGCCGGCCGGACCGGGACGCCGGCGAGCTGGCCCTGTTGGCCGGCGCGCTCGCCGCCGACCTGCCGGTGCTCGGCGTGTGCCGGGGCATGCAGCTGCTCGCGGTCGCCCACGGCGGCACACTGCACCAGCACCTGCCGGATGTGGTCGGCCACGACGGCCACCGCCCGGCCGCCGGGGTGTACGGCGCCCATCCGGTCCGGTTCGCCGCCGACAGCCTGGCGGCGACGGTGATGGCCGGGGTGGAGCGGGTCAACTCGTACCACCATCAGGCGGTGGCCGACCCGGGCGGCCTGACCGTGACCGGTTGGGCCGACGACGGGGTGGTGGAGGCGGTCGAGGACCAGGATCGCCGTTTCCTGCTCGGGGTGCAGTGGCATCCGGAGAACGATCCCGATCCCCGCCCGGTCGCCGCCCTCGTCCGGGCCGCCGGCCGGTCGACTCGCCCCCAGCGGCCGGTTGGGTGAGGATGAGGCAAAGGTAGTCCTCGTCCATCGTCGGGCGTGCGTTACGTCGCTCCCCCGTCGGGGTAGTAGGCGGGGACGGCCGGCGGCGTTCCGCCGGCCGTCGTGGACATGGCCGGAGCAGGAGGCTGCATGGGCTCGGCCCAGGGGGGCGAGGAGGACCAGCGCCCGTCCTCGGGGACCGGCGAGGGGGACCTTCCACCGCTGCTGGCCGCGGCATTCGCCGCGGGCGGCGAGATGGGCGAGCGGCTGCGCGCCTTCGACTGGTCCGCCACCCCGCTCGGCCCCCCGGACACCTGGCCGCCTACCCTCTGCCACGCGGTGAGCACGATGCTCTCGTCCCGGGCTCAGATCGTGATGTTCTGGGGCGAGGACCACCGGGCCTTCTACAACGACGCCTATCGGCCGACCATCGGCGACAAGCACCCTGCGGTGATCGGGCAGCCCGCCCGTGAGTGGTGGCGGGAGACCTGGGACGTGCTCGGGCCGCTGCTCGACGGGGTACGCCGCACCGGCGAGCCGTACCGGGGCGAGGACCACCCGTTTCTGCTCAACCGGCACGGCTTCCTGGAGTCTGTCTACTTCGACGTCTCGTACGACCCGGTCCGGGCGGCCGACGGCAGTGTCGACGCCGTCATCTGCTTCGTCAACGAGACCACCGGCCGGGTGCTCGGTGAGCGGCGGCTGGGTGCCCTGGCCGAGCTGGGCAACGAGCTCTCCGGCGTGCGGAGCGTCCGGGAAGTGGGTGCGGCCGCCGCCCGGGTGCTCGACGCGCACCAGTCGGATGTGCCGTTCAGCGCGGTGTGGCTGCCCGACGAGGACGGCGTACCGACGCTGGCCGGCTGGACCGGGGTGGACCCGGGCGTGCTCGCGGGCAGCCCGCCGGCTCCCGGCCTGGTCGCGGGTGGGCCGGTGGCTCCCGGTGGGGACGCGGGTGGGCCGGCGGCTCCCGGTGGGGATGCTCCGGCCGGCGCCCGCTGGGTTTCGGTCGCCGACCTGCTCGGTGCGGTCCCGCCGGACGCCGCCGAGCAGGCCCTGGTGCTGCCGCTGGCGGCCACCGACGAGCCGGCTGGCGTGCTGGTGGTCGGGATCGCCCGCCGGCTCGCCTTCACCGACGAATACCGCAACTTCCTCGACCTCGTCGCGGCCCAGATCTCCGGAGCGGTCGGCAAGCAGCGGGCGTACGAGCAGCAGCGCGCCCGGGCCGTCGAGCTGGCCGTGCTGGACCGCACCAAGACCAACTTCTTCGCCAACGTCAGCCACGAGTTCCGCACCCCGCTCACCCTGGTCCTCGGCCCGCTGGAGGACCTGCTCGCCGACCCGGGCCTGCCGGCGGCGTACGCCGAGCGGCTGGCCGTGCCGCACCGCAACGCGCTGCGGCTGCTCAAGCTGGTCAACACGGTGCTCGACTTCTCCCGGCTCGAGTCCGGCCGGCTCGCCGCCCGCTACCAGGCCACCGACCTGGCCGACTACACCGCCCGGCTGGCCAGCACCTTCCGCTCGGTCACCGAACGGGCGGGGTTGCGGCTGGTGGTCGACTGCCCACCGCTGCCCGCGCCGGTCCACGTCGACCGGGACATGTGGGAGAAGATCGTCCTGAACCTGGTGTCGAACGCGGTCAAGTTCACGTTCGAGGGCGAGATCCGGGTCGAGGTACGCCCCGGCGACGGCGTCGCCGTGCTGGCGGTGACCGACACCGGCGTCGGGATCGCGCCGGAGGAGCTGCGGCACGTCTTCGAGCGGTTCCACCAGGCACCGGGCGTCCGCTCCCGTACCCACGAGGGCACCGGCATCGGCCTGGCCCTGACCCGCGAGCTGGTCGAGATGCACGGCGGCGCGATCGAGGCGCGCAGCGTGGTCGACCGGGGCACCACGTTCACCGTGACGATCCCGTTCGGCCACGGGCACCTGCCCGCCGACCGGGTGGCCCACGCGCCGGAGCCGCTGGGCGAGCCCGAGCAGGCCCGCCTGCACGTCGCCGAGACGGCGCTCTGGACCGCCGGGGGGAAGCCGCCCGAGGGCCTGCCGGAGCTGGCCGACGGGCCGGCCGGGGCGGGCCGGATCCTGCTCGCCGACGACAACGCCGACCTGCGTGAGCACGTCACCCGGCTGCTCGCCTCCTCGTACGAGGTGGTCGCCGTGTCGGACGGCGTGGAGGCGTTGCGGCTGGCCGCCGAGGCGCCGTTCGACCTGGTGCTGGCCGACGTGATGATGCCCCGGCTGGACGGCTTCGGGCTGGTCAGCGCCCTGCGGGCGGACCCGGCGACCCGGGGTGTGCCGATCGTGCTGCTCTCCGCCCGGGCCGGCGCGGCGGAGGAGGTCGCCGGGCTGTCGGTCGGTGCCGACGACTACCTGACGAAGCCCTTCTCCAGCCAGGAGCTGATCGCCCGGGTACGGGCCAACGTCGAGCTGGGGCAGCTGCGCGGCCAGATCATCCGTCAGCTGCGGGCCCTCGCCGACGCGACCGTGGCGATCAACACCGCCCGCTCCACGGCCGAGGTGGTGCAGGTCGCCGCCCGCCACGCACTCGGCCTGGCCGAGGCCGCCCGGGCGGTGGTCACGGCCACCGGTGCCCGGTACGAGGCGGACGGCGGCGGCACCACGCCCGCCGAGCCGTCGGTGGTGCTGCCGCTGATCGGGACCACCGGCGAGCAGCTCGGCGAGCTGCGGGTCTGGCACCGCGACGGTGGCGGCACCGAGCAGGCGGCGCTGACCGAGCTGGCCCGGCTGGTCGGCGTACGGCTGGAGAACGCCCAGCTCTACGAGGCCGAGCACCGGATCGCCACCACCCTCCAGCACAGCCTGCTGCCGCGTACGCTGCCGCAGCTGCCCGGCGCGGTGGTGGCCAGCCGCTACCTGCCGGGCAGCGCCGACGTCGAGGTCGGCGGCGACTGGTACGACGTGATCGGCGCCCCCGACGACGAGCTGGTGCTGGTCATCGGCGACGTGGTCGGCAAGGGGGTCCGGGCCGCCGCTGCGATGGGGCAGCTCCGCAACGCGCTGCGGGCGTACGTGCTGGAGGGCTTCGACCCGGGGCAGGCGCTGACCCGGCTCAACCGCCTGGTCGGCTCCACCGAGGGCGGCTCCTTCGCCACCGTGTTCTGCCTCTGGTTCGCGCCTCGCACCGGCCGGCTGCGGTACGCCAGCGCGGGCCACCCGTCACCCCTGCTGATCCGCGGCGACGACGTGGCGTTCCTGCACGACCGGGCCCTCGGCCCGCCGATCGGGGCGATCCCGCAGACCCGGTACCAGACTGTCGAGGGCCGGCTGGCTCCCGGTGCCCGGCTGCTGCTCTACACCGACGGACTGATCGAGGACCGGCGGCTCGGCATCGACGCCGGGCTCGGACAGCTCCGGCTGGACGCGACCGCCGGGGGCGGGCACGTGGCCGACCTGGTGGACGCGGTGGTCGAGCGGGTTGCGGGGCGTACCCGGCACGACGACGTGGCGGTGCTCGCGCTGGAGGCGGCCGAGGCGAACCGTTTCGCACTGCGGCTGGCCGCCGACCCGGCCCGGCTCAGCGTGCTGCGCAAGCGGCTGGAGGACTTCCTGGTCGCCCACCGCGTCGGCGAGCACGACCTGTTCGATCTCACCGTGGCGATCTCCGAGGCCGCGGCGAACGCCATCGAGCACCCGGTCGACCCGATCGAGCCGGTGATCGACGTCACGGTGACGATCGAGGACCGTACGGTGACCGCCACGGTGCGGGACCGCGGCCGGTGGCGGCAGTCCACCGGCTCGAGCTTCCGCGGTCGCGGGTTGGCGCTGATCAAGGCCCTCGGCGAGCTGACCGTGACCCGGACCGACGAGGGCACCGAGGTGACGCTGTGCCGTCGGCTGATTCCTCGGCAACAGTCCGACGGCTCGGCTTACTGACGTCTGTCGCCAGTCCTGATTGGTGGTTTGCGGTGAGCGCAGGTGACGCGAAGGCCGCCGGCGAGGGCCTGCCGGTGCACTTCGAGGTCCAGGACGCCACGAAGCTGTCGTTGCCGTCGGCGCCGTTCGACTCCTGCGAGTGCCCGGGTTTCTGCTCCGTACGGTCCGAGCCTTCGACCGGGACTGACCGGGTCCGTCAGCCGGCCGCCCCGGCCATCGCCACTACGCGGCGGGCGAGCCGGGCGAGGGCCTCCCGCAGCTCCGGAGGCTCCAGCACCTGCGCCTCGAAGCCCAGCCGGGCCACGTGTACGGCGAGCCAGTCCAGGTCCTCCCCGCCGACGACGAGCACGCACCACCCGTCGCGATCGTCCTCGACGCGCCCCACCTGGGGTGGCACCAGCTCCCGTACCCGGTCGGGCCGGGCGTGCACCCGCACCCGGGCGAGATACCGGTACGGCGTCTCGGTCACGGACCGCTGCACGTAGCTGACCGGGTCCGGATGCTCCCTCGCGCGGAAGCGCCAGGTCGTCGCCACCACGTCGTGCATCCGGTCCAGCCGGAAGGTGCGCCAGTCGTCGCGGTCGACGTCCCGGGCCATCAGGTACCAGCGGCGGCCGGTGGTGACCATCCGCACCGGCTCGGCTGTACGCTCGCGCTCCCCGCCGTCGCGGCCGGCGTACCGGAACCGCACCCGCACGGCGTCGCGGCAGGCCCGCGCGAGCGTCACCAGCAGCTCCGCGTCGATCTCGACCCCGGGGCCGACGAGGGTCTCGGTGGCGCCGTGCACCGCCCGCACCTCCGCGCGAAGCCGCGGCGGCATCACCTGATCGAGCTTCGCGAGCGCCCGCAGTGCCGCCTCGCCCGCCCCGGCGATCGTGCCCCCCGCCGCCAGCCGCAGGGACACCGCCGTCGCGATCGCCTCCTCGTCGTCGAGGAGCAGCGGCGGCAGCCGGGCGCCCGCGCCGAGCTGGTAGCCGCCGCCGACGCCCGCTGTCGCGTGCACGGGGTAGCCGAGCGCGCGCAGCCGCTCCACGTCGCGGCGCACCGAGCGGTCGGTCACCCCCAGCTCGGCGGCGAGCTCGGCGGCGGTCCAGGACGGCCGGCGCTGCAGCAGCGCCAGCAACCGCAGCACCCGCTCGGTCGTCGCCTCCACGGTCACGCGTCCATCGTTCCACAGATCTAGGAACGATCCTGTCCGCTATTTGCGGGAGCATGGAGCCATGACCGACCAGACCTGGAACGCCCTGCTCCGAGACCGGCAGCCCCGGCGGGAGGAGAGCTGAGATGGCCCACGACGTCCAGATCACCTTCGACTGCGCCGACCCGGCCGGGTTGGCCGCGTTCTGGGCCGAGGCCCTCGGCTACCAGCTGCAGGGTCCGCCCGAGGGCTTCGAGTCGTGGGAGCAGGCCCTGGAAGCGATGGGCGTACCGCCCGAGAGCCGCAACGACGCCTCGGCGGTGGTCGACCCCGCCGGCTCCGGGCCGCGGCTGTTCTTCCAGCGGGTCCCCGAGCACAAGCAGGCCAAGAACCGGGTGCACCTCGATGTGCGAGCCGCCCCCGGGCTCCGGGGCGACGCGCGAATGGCGGCTCTGGAGGCGGAGGCCGAGCGGCTCGTCGCGCACGGCGCCACCCGCCTCAGGCGGCACGAGCCCGCACCCCCGCTCGGCGCCGGTCACATCGTGATGGCCGACCCCGAGGGCAACGAGTTCTGCCTCGACTAGCAAGCCGCGCTGCTGCCACGACCATGCGCGCTGCTGCCGCGACCAGGAAGGTGCGTCCGGCGCGGCTCAGCTCAGGCGGCCGTCAGCCAGCTCTGGTCGCCCAGGCCGGAGATCTCCAGCACCCGGCGTACCTGGCGGGACGGCAGCACGGCCAGCGCCCCGGGGAACCGCTGGGCCAGCCGGACCACCGCGTGGATCGCGGCCGAGTCGAAGAAGGTGACCGCCCGCAGGTCGAGCGTGACGTGGCGGGCCGGCTCCCGCAGCGCGGTCTGGTACATGGTGTCGGCGGTCGCCATGTCGACCTCGCCGGTCACCACCACCCGGAGCTGATCACCGTCGGCCTCCGCGACCGCGGAGAAGACGGGTGGTGCGGCCCCTTGATCCACGCAGCAACAATGGCACAGCCCCTGCCCGGCGGCAACAACCGCCGGGCGGGCCGTGCCGGAGGCCACCCCGGCGGGCGGCGATAGGCTGTTCACATGACCGTCCGTGCGCCGCTGACCCCTGGCACGCTCTCCCCGTGGCGGGCGGTGCCCGCCCACATCACGCGCCCCGAGTACGTGGGCAAGAAGCGCCCGAAGGAATATCGCGGCTCACACGTGCAGACGCCGGAGACCATCGAGAAGATGCGGATCGCCGGCCGGCTCGCCGCCCAGGCCACCCAGCTCGCCGGTGAGCACTGCAAGCCGGGGGTGACCACCGACGAGATCGACAAGGTGGTCCACGAGTTCCTCTGCGACCACGGCGCCTACCCGTCGACGCTGGGCTACAAGGGCTTCCCGAAGTCCTGCTGCACCAGCCTCAACGAGGTGATCTGCCACGGCATCCCGGATTCGACGGTGCTCCAGGACGGCGACATCATCAACGTCGACGTCACCGCGTACATCGGCGGGGTGCACGGGGACACCGACGCCACGTTCTGCGTGGGCGAGGTGACCGAGGAGGCCCGCCTGCTGGTCGAGCGGACCCACGAGGCGATGATGCGCGGCATCAAGGCGGTCGCCCCGGGCCGGCAGATCAACGTGATCGGCCGGGTCATCGAGTCGTACGCCAAGCGGTTCGGCTACGGCGTGGTCCGCGACTTCACCGGCCACGGGATCGGCGAGGCCTTCCACAGCGGCCTCTACGTGCCGCACTACGACAGCCCGCGCCCCACCGACGTGATGGAGCCGGGCATGACGTTCACCATCGAGCCGATGATCACCCTCGGCACCTACCAGTACGACATGTGGGACGACGGCTGGACGGTGGTCACCAAGGACCGCAAGTGGACGGCCCAGTTCGAGCACACCGTCCTCGTCACCGACGACGGCTACGAGATCCTGACCCTGCCGTGACCGACACCCCGGCAGCGCTGCGTGAGGCGCACCACGCGGACGTGTCCGGCGGCTGGCTGCGGCCGGCCGTGTTCGGCGCGATGGACGGCCTGGTCACCAACATCGCCCTGATCGCCGGCGTCGGCGGCGGTGGCGTCTCGCCGCGCAGCATCGTGCTCACCGGCGCCGCCGGGCTGGTCGCCGGGGCCATCTCGATGGGGCTGGGGGAGTACACCAGCGTCCGGTCGGCCAACGAGCAGGTGGCCGCCGAGGTGGCCAAGGAACGGCGTGAGCTGGAACGGCACCCCGAGGCGGAGGCCCGCGAGCTGGCCGAGGCGTGGGTCGCCCGCGGGCTGCCCCGGGACCTGGCCATGCAGGTGGCCAACGCGGTCCGGCACAACCCGGAAGAGGCGCTGCGGATGCACGTCCGCGAGGAGCTGGGCGTCGACCCCGACGAGCAGCCCAGCCCGTGGGCGGCGGCGATCTCCTCGTTCCTCTGCTTCTCGGTCGGCGCGCTGGTGCCGCTGCTGACCTACCTGCTCGGCTTCACCAGCCTCTGGCTGGCGCTCGGCGTCGGCGGGGTGGGGCTCTTCGTGGCCGGCGCGATCGTCGCCCGGTTCACCTACCGCCCCTGGTGGTCCAGCGGCCTGCGGCAGCTCCTGCTCGGCGGACTGGCCGCCACCGCAACGTACTTCGTCGGCACCCTCATCGGCGTCTCCGGCGTGGGATGAGAGGAAGGGCCCCTGTTGACGCCCACGGCCTAGCAGGGGCCCCTCGCCAACGCCGACCGTGCGGCGTCAGGTGGTGAGGAGGTCCTCGACGCTGCCGTCGACCGGGCGGCCCCGGGCGGCCAGTTCCTCGGCCTGGCGGGCCAGCACCGTGCCCACCTCGGTCATGTCCGCGCCGGCCAGGCCGGTACGCCGTACCGCGTCCCCCGGGTCGCGGAAGTAGGTGCGGGTGAGCAGCCCCTGCACCGTGGCCGCGGCCAGCCGCGCCTCGCCGAGCATCAGCAGCGCCTGGTCAGTCTCGTACCACTCGGCCAGCCGGAGCGCCCGAGCGTGCGCCGCGCTGCCCCGGTACCACGCCTGCCGGGCGGCGGCGCTGAACTCGGCCGGCCGGGCCCGGGCCAGCCGGGCCAGGTGCTCGTCGCGCAGCGTACGCAGCCAGCCGGTCGGGTCGTGCAGCGTACGGGTAGTGACGTACCGGTCGGCGGTGAGCGGCCACAGCGAGGTGATCGTCTGGGCCTGCCGCAGGTAGTCGTCGGCGCCGGCCACGGTGAGGTCGACCAGCACCCCGTCCACCCGTCGGGTGGCCGGCGACGGCCCACTGCCCGGCCGGTACGTGGCCAGCAGCAGCCCCACCTCGCCGTCTCCGCCGCCGTCGTCGTCACCGTGGGCGAGGGGGCCGTGCACCGCGACGGCGAGTACGTCGGCCGGGAACCGCCGCAGCGCGCCGTCGCGCACCCGTTCGGCGACCCGCCACCGGGGATCGTCCAGGTACCGGGCGGTCTCCACGTCGGCGCCGCTGGCGTCCATGCCGACCTCCATTCGCGGGCGGGCCGTCAGTCAGCGGTCCGGCACATGACGTCGGCCGTCCACCACTCTAGGCAGGGGACCACGACGCGCCGGGCCGCCACGCCCGAGGCTGGCCCGGCTGGCTCGCTGAGCGACCCGGCCCCCGCAGCCGGCACCGTCCCGCCGGGCTGCCGGCCCCGAAGCCTCCCGCCCCGCGGCCGGTAGTCTCTGCGGCCATGCACATTCGAACCGAGATCCAGCCCGACCGTCGGCGGCTGGCGGCAGCTCTCCGCCACGCTCAGCGAGGTCAGCTGCTCATCTTCCGGGTCGGCGGGGTGATCTTCTGGCTACTCGCCCTGATCTACCTGGTTCTCGGCGCGGGAGCCAGGGCCGCGCTGCACGTCGTCGGTGGAGCCGTCATCTTCTGGGCCGCGCCGGCGTTCCTGACCTGGCTGGGCGTGCGGGCAAGCTGGCGGATCTACGGCATCCCGACGGTCTGGGAGTTCACCGACGACGGAGTGCACACCCACAACGAGTTGCTGGACTCGACGATCCGGTGGGCGGCGCTCAACCGGGTGGTACCGATCCCTGGACAGCTCCTGTTCAAAATCAACCTGTTCCAGGTCTTTCCGGTGCCGATAACCGGCCTGGCGTCGGACGACCTCCACGTCCTGGTTCATTTCCTGCGCGACCGTGGCCTGCTCAGGGAGTCGGACAGCAAGACCTTGGTGACGTCGTCGTCGAAGCCCCAACTGTCGACGGAGTAGGCCCCTTGTCCACGCTGGACGGGGACGGGTGGACGGTGTCGCCGTTGATGGTGCCCGGCGGACGGCGGTGCCCGGCGTGGCCCGACCACCAGGGCGACGCGGTTCCGGCCACGATGGGCGCCGGCCGGCGTACCCGGACGAGGTCGACTCCGCCGGGCGCGGATCAGGCCGGCGGGCGTGGCTCGCCGACCGGGACCAGGCGGAAGACCTGCACCTCGCGGTCGCCGGCCCGCGCCACGTACGTCCGGTAGGCCGGCCACTCGGCGACCAGCCGCTCGAACAGTCGTTCCCGCTCGTCGCCGCCGACCAGTTCGGCGCGCACCGGGATCCGGCGTCCGTCGACGTCGACCTCGGCAGCGGGCTGGGCGAGGAGGTTCAGCGACCAGGAGGGCTGCTGCCGCTGCCCCCAGTTCGACCCGATCACCACGTACGCGTCGCCGTCCGGGACGTACAGCAGGGGATTGCTCCGCGGCTTGCCCGAGCGGCGGCCGGTGGTGGTGATGATCAGGGACGGCACCAGCCCGAGGGCGACCACCCGCCCCTTGGTCAGGCGGCCGACCAGCCGGTCGGCCGGGACGAGCAGGCGCAGGACGGCGGCGAACCACTTCCGGTGGCCGAGGCGACGAGCGAGGGCGCGCAGGGCGGTCACCCGCCCAGTCTGCCTGCCGGGCGCCCCCGGCGACACCCGGGCCGTGAATCCACCTCGGACCCCGCTCGGACCCGAGGCCCGAGCCACGTGTTAGCAGGGGCCCCCGGTACAACGCGAGGCGTTAACAGGGGGCCCTTCCTTCAATCCAGGCGGCGTTCCAGCGGGAGCCGGGAGCGGGTGAGCAGCCCGGCGCCGAGCATGGCCACGAGCGGCACCACCACCAGTACGGCGAGGGTCAGGCCGGGCACCACCAGCGGAAACGGCTCCTCGGCCGGCCATGCCTGCGCGTACCGCCGGTTGAGGGAGGCCAGGATGATGGCCGCCGAGCCGAGGCCGGCCAGGATCCCCAGCGCCGAGCCGAGCCCGGCGATCACCCCGGCCTGCCAGAGTGACAGCATCCGGCGTACCCGGGGATCGGCGCCGACCGCGGCGAGGGTGGACAGGTCCCGGCGGCCCTCGGCGGCGGCGAGGCCGGTGGCCACCCCGGCCGCGCCCACGGTGATCACACCGGAGGCGACCGCCAGCAGGAGCAGCAGCGGCCGCTGGTCCGGGCTCGGCGGCCCGTCCTCCACGTGCACGGACAGCCGGGCCCACGGGGACAGCTCCGCGGCGAGCCGCCGCTGCTGGTCGGCGGTGGGCGGTGTCGGCGGATCGGCCAGGTAACCGAGCCGGGTGCCGACGAGGCCGACCGCGGCCGCGGCCTGCGGGGAGAGGACGAGCCGGTCGACGGGGAGCCCGCCGCGCAGCAGGTACCCGGGCAGTGTGACGCTCGTCGCCGAGCCACCGGCGCCGTGGGTCGCGGCGACCGTCACCCGGCCGTCCAGCACCGGCCGGGGGTCGGTGACCACCACCCCGCCCGCCCGCAGCACCCGGGTCGCGGCGGCGACCTCCTCGGCCGGCGCGCCGGTGAGCGCGGCCAGCGCGGTGCCGTCGTCGACGACCGCGGGCAGGTAGAAGCTGGTCGGATCACGGAAGGGCCGTACGCAGCGGGGGTCGGCCCGGGCCTCGGCGCGAGCGGCGGCGGTGACGGCCTCGCCCGGTTCGTACGGGCAGCGCCGCTCCGGCGGCAGCACGGCGTTCGTGACGCAGTAGTCCTCCGGGGACGCCGGCCGCGCGCACCCGGTGCCGTCGAGCGGGACGACCGTGGCGTCCGGCAGCACGGCGCGGACCCGCTGTGCGACCTCGTCGGCCGGCGGCAGCGGGGTGCCTTCCAGCGCGCCGGTGTCCATGAGCAGCACCCGCCCCGGCGGGAGGCCGGGCTGCCACTGCGCGCGCTGCCGGGCTTCGTCGCTGGCCAGGTTGACCCCGATGGCCACGCTGCCGGCGACCGCCGCCATCACCGCCGAGATGGCCGGCGCGGCCGAGGAACGGTTACGGCTGGCGTCGCGCAGCGCCAGCCGGGGCGTCAGCGGCAGCAACCGTCCCGCCCGGGCGAGCAGCCCGATCAGCGTCGGGGTGCCGAACACCAGGCCCAGTTCGCCTAGGGTCAGCCCGGCCAGGACCACCGGCGGGCTGGCCCGGGTGGCACCCAGCGCGGCGAGGCCGGCGCCGGCCCCGGTGAGCAGCCCCCCGAGCACCAGCCAGCGGCGGCGGTGCCGGGGCGGGTTGCGTCGGCCGGCGAGGCCGGCCACCACGTCCTGCCGGGCGGCCGTCCAGGCCGGGGCCAGCGCGGCGAGCAACCCGGCCAGCACCGCCACCGCGGCGATCGCGGCCAGGGCCGCGGGGTAGACCCGGTACCCGCCGAGGCGGGCGAAGATCAGGTGCTGCTCGACGACCGGTCGGGCGGCGATCGCGGCACCGACCCCGAGCAACAGCCCAAGGGCGGCCCCGCCCGCGCCGAGCACCACGCCGTCGGCGAGCACGATCCGGCGCAGGTGTGCGGCGTCCCCGCCGGCGACCGCCACCAGGGCCAGGTCCCGCCGGCGCCGGCGTACGGCGACCGCGAAGGCCGGGCCGACCAACAGCACCACCTCCAGCAGGCCGAGGCCGCCGATCAGCAGCGCGTTGCCCGCCTGCTCCGGGTCGGGCAGTCCCGGGCCGACGACGGTCTCCTCGCGTCCGGGCAGCGGGGCCCGGGCGGCCATCACGATGCCGCGCGCGTTGAGCCGGTCCACCACGGTCCACCGGGCCGGGCAGGCCCACCAACCAGCTCTCTTCGGACGGGGGCACCCGCCCGGGCGGCGCCTCCGGGCGCAGCGCCACCACCTCGCGCAGGTTGTCCGGGAACTCCACGACCCCGACCACGGTGTAGCTCGCGCCGTCCGTCGTGCGGATCGCCTCGCTGAGGCGTACGCCCAGCCGGCGCAGCGCGGCCGGGCTGACCGCGATCTCGTCCGGCGTGGCCGGCCGGCGGCCGGCGCGCAGCGCCGCGAGGGGACGGGTGAGTGGATCGGTCAGGTCGACGGCCCGCGCGTCCAACGCGACGACCTGGCGGTCGATCCGTGCCTCGAACGGAACCCAGCGCCGCAGCGTGGTGACCCGGCTGCCGGCGGGCAGCAGCGCGCGGATCTCGTCGGCGGTCACCGGGCGGGCCCGGGGCACCGGTTCGTTCCCGGCCGGCCAGGAGTTCTCGCCCCAGGCGTCCTGCTCCACCGCGTTCACGTCCGGCCAGCGCAGCTCGGCGTCGGCCGCGCCGAGCTGGCGGTCCAGCCGTTCCGCCGGGGTGAGCTGCGCCATGTCCCAGGTCGCGGCGGCGAAGCTCAGCGCCAGCACCGGCAGTGCGATCATCGCCAGCACCAGGGCGGTACGCCCGCGCGCCCGGCGGGCCTCGCGGCGGGCGATGCGCAGCGCCGTCCGCCACGAACCGACCGTGACGGACAACCGGCCCCGGCTCACCGCCCGCTGCCGGCGAGCAGCTGTTCGACGCCGGCCAGCGGTGCCGTCGAGTCCACCAGCACCCCGTCCCGCAGGAACACCACCCGATCGGCCCAGCCGGCGTGCCGCGCCTCGTGGGTCACCAGCACCCCCGCCGCCCCGGCGTCCACCCGGCGGCGCAGCAGGTGCAGCACCGCCTCGCCGGCCTGTGAGTCGAGCGCCCCCGTGGGCTCGTCCGCGAGGACCAGCCGGCGTTCGCCGACCAACGCCCGGGCGATCGCCACCCGCTGCTGCTGGCCGCCGGACATCTGGTCGGGGAACCGGTCGGCCAGCCCGGCGACGCCCACCTCGGCGAGCGCGGCCAGGGCGGCCTTCCGGGCGGCCCGGACACCGGCGCCGTCCAGTTCCAGGGGCAGCGCCACGTTCTCCACCGCGGTGAGGCTGCCGAGCAGGTTCAGGTCCTGGAAGACGTACCCGATCCGGCGGCGACGCAGCCGGGCCAGCTCGCGCGCGGCGAGCCCGCCGAGCGCCTCCCCCTCGACCAGCACCTCGCCGCCGCTGGGGCGGTCCAGCCCGCCGGCGAGGGCCAGCAGCGTCGACTTGCCCGAACCCGACGGGCCCATCACCGCCACCAGTTCGCCGGCCCGGACGGTCAGGCTCACCCCGCGCAGGGCGTGCACGACCGCCTCGCCGGCGCCGTGGGTGCGGCGTACGTCCCGTAGCTCCAGCACCTCGCTCACCGAGTCACCTCCGTTCGCGACCGCGGGGCTCGCGAAACCGGCTCGCTCCTCGCGCTCACCGGCCTTTCTCCCGGCGGGCCGGGCCGCGGCTCACCACCGGTCTCCTCATCGGCCCGGGCCCCGGCTCACCGCCGGGCCTCCTCGTCGGCCCGGTCCGCCGCATCGACGTGCGGAGCCGGCCGGCTCGGGGCGGGGCGGTAGCGGACCAGGCTGGTCTCGCAGTGGTCGAGCCAGCGGATCTCCGCCTCGGCCTGGAAGATCATGGCGTCCAGCACCAGCCGCCAGGGCAGGTCCTCCGGCTTGTCGCTGGCGTACTTCAACCGGGTCAACTCCTGCAACGCCCGCATGGTCGCGCTGCGCTGGGTCTGCACCACCGAGCGGACGTCCACCCCGGGGGTGGTGAGCGCCAGGGCCAGCTTGATCGACAGCTCGTCCCGGGGCCGGTCGGCGGGGCTGATCGGGGTGGCGAACCAGAGCGCCAGGTCCGCCCGCCCGGCGTGGGTGATCTCGTACGGCCGCTGCCCGCTCTCGCTCTCCGGCAGCGAGCGGACCAGGCCGTCGCGTTCCAGGCGCGAGAGGGTGGTGTAGACCTGCCCGATGTTCAGCGGCCAGGTCGAGCCGGTCGACTCCTCGAACGCCGCGCGCAACTGGTAGCCGTACATCTGGCCGCGTTCGAGCAGGGCGAGCAGGCCGTGACGGATGGACATGGCGAGGAGTATGCATACCTGGTATGCGACCCGCAACCGGGGAGATGCGCGGGGTGACTGAAACCTCGGCTCAGGACGGCCGGCCGGGGAACGGGACGGTGATCGGGGTCACCTTCGCGGTACGCCGCCAGCGGGTGGCCCGGACCGCGCAGTCGGTCAGCGCCGCCAGGGCCTTGTTCCGGTCGGTGCCGGTGGTGTGCGGCAGGGCCGCCCGCCAGTGGCCGGCCGTCCGCTCCTCGATCTCGACCGCCAGCTTCAGCGCGCTGGCCCTGTCGGTCACCGGGTAGGGCAGGGCGTAGCCGGCCTGGTCGGCGGGGACCTGGGCGCCGCTGTCGTTGAGCTGGAGGATGAGGGCGTCCCGGCGGGTCCGGTGGGCCGCCTCGGCGGAGCGGGCGGCGGTGCGGGCCGCCTCGGTGAGGTGCACGCCGATCACCCCGTACGCCCAGATGGCGGCGTACTCGGCGGCCAGCGCGTCGGTCAGGGCCTGGGTCGGCCCGGCCGGTGCGGTACGCGGTGTCACTTCAGCGCCTCCAGGTGCGTCGCCCGCGCGGCGGCGACCGAACCGAGCACCGCGGCCCGCTCGGCCGGCGCGGCGGCACATGCCTTCGCGGCATTCTCCCGGGCCTGCTGTTCCGCCTGGCGCAGCTCGGCCAGCAGCCCGTCCGGGTCGGTGGCCGCCACCGTCGGGCTGGCGGCGGGCGTGCCGGACGGGGCGGGACGGCCGATCACCCGGCGCAGCTCGTCGGCGTGCGCCTGGTGGGCGCCGGCGATCGGGGTGAGCCGGTCGGCCAGCGTCGAGGCGGCGGCGATGGCTGCCCGATACCGGCCCGCCAGGTCGGCGGCCTCCGCCGCGAGCGGCTCCAGGGGGTCCGGCGGCTTCGGCTTGTCGCCGTCGAAAAGCTCACAGCCGGTCAGCGGTACGGCGGCGCCGCCCAGCGCCACCAGCGTCCCAGCGCGCAGCAGCTTTCGCCGGGAATGCCCGGGTGCCGCCGTGCGTTGCGTCGTTCTGCCTGTCCCCACCCGGACAAGTCAACACCATCTCCGCCGGCTTGTGGGCCAGTGGCGTCGGTGCGCCGCCGGGTCCGTCGCCCGGCGCGCGCGTTACGCTCTGCGCAGCCACCGGGCGCATCCGCCCCGGTGGCGTGCCGGCATGGCGGGCCGAACGGCCCGTCGGACAGGGAAGGGTGCGCCAGATGACGCAGCGTGGCCGTGCCACCAGGCCGACGGGGCCCTCCGGGCGACCCCGCCGGGCCGACGGCCCCCGTGGGGGGGACCGGGGCGGCGCGCCTCGCGGCGATCTGAACGCCCGCCGCGCCCGGCTGCGTGAGGTCATCGAGCCGGTGGTCACCGCCGCCGGGTACGACCTGGAGGATCTCTCCGTCTCCCGGGCCGGCCGCCGGCACGTGGTACGCGTGATCGTGGACGCCGACGGCGGGATCAACCTGGACGCCGTCGCGGACGTCTCGCGGGCGGTCTCCGCCGCGCTCGACGCGGCGGAGGAGGCCGCCGGCGACATCGTCGCCGGCGAGTACCAGCTCGAGGTCAGCTCGCCGGGCGTGGACCGGCCGCTCACCCTGCCCCGGCACTGGCGGCGCAACGTCGGCCGGCTGGTCAAGGTGACCGTGCGCGGCGCGGCCGGCGTGCCCGAGCAGCGGACGATCGGGGACCGCCAGCTCACCGGCCGGGTGGTCGAGGCCGACGACGAGCGCGTGGTGCTGGAAAGCGACGCCGGCCGCGCGGCACACCCGTACGCCGAGCTGGGCCCGGGCCGGGTCCAGGTGGAGTTCAGCCGCCTGGACGAGCTGGCCGACGACGAGGCCGGCGAGGACATCGACGACATTGACGACGAAGATGATGTGGAGGACGAGGAGAGGTGAACATCGACCTCGCGGCGCTGCGCGCACTGGAGCGCGAGCGGGAGATCCCGTTCGACACGATCCTCGCGGCTATCGAGACCGCGCTGCTGACCGCCTACCGGCACACCGAGGGCGCCGAGCCACACGCCCGGGTGGAGATCGACCGCAAGACCGGGGCCGCCTCGGTGTACGCCCAGGAGCTCGACGCGGACGGCACGGTGGTGCGGGAGTGGGACGACACCCCGCACGACTTCGGCCGGATCGCGGCCATGACGGCCAAGCAGGTGATCCTCCAGCGGCTGCGGGAGGCCACCGACGAGGTGCACTTCGGCGAGTACGCGGGCCGCGACGGTGACCTGGTCACCGGCGTGGTGCAGGCGCACGAGGCCCGCAAGGAGAAGGGCATCATCACCGTCGACCTGGGCAAGCTGGAGGGCGTCCTGCCCCAGTCCGAGCAGGTCCCCGGCGAGGACCCGCAGCACGGCGAGCGGATCCGCTGCGTCGTCGTGCACGTGGCCAAGGGAATGCGCGGCCCGCAGATCACGTTGTCCCGGTCGCACCCCGCGCTGGTGAAGAAGCTCTTCGCGCTGGAGGTGCCGGAGATCGCCGACGGCACGGTGGAGATCAGCGCGATCGCCCGTGAGGCAGGTCACCGTACGAAGATCGCGGTCCGCTCGACCGTGCCGGGCGTCAACGCCAAGGGCGCCTGCATCGGCCCGATGGGTCAGCGGGTCCGCGCGGTGATGAGCGAGCTGCACGGTGAGAAGATCGACATCATCGACTGGTCGGACGACCCGGCCACCTTCGTCGGCAACGCGCTCTCGCCGGCCAAGGCGCTGCGGGTCGAGGTCGTCGACCTGGCCAGCCGGACCGCCCGGGTGACCGTGCCGGACTTCCAGCTCTCGCTCGCGATCGGCCGGGAGGGGCAGAATGCCCGACTTGCGGCCCGGTTGACCGGTTGGCGGATCGACATCCGTTCCGATGCGGAGCAGGCCGGCGCCGGTGGCCGGAGCGGAGCTGATCACGTACCCGAGCCGGGCGGCGCGATCTCGAGCAGCTAGGGGTAGACTTCCTCCAGTGGCACGACGCGCGCTGCCGGAGCGCACCTGTGTGGGCTGCC
The DNA here is from genome assembly GCF_040634005.1 of Micromonospora sp. NPDC007271. Lineage (NCBI taxonomy): Bacteria > Bacillati > Actinomycetota > Actinomycetes > Micromonosporales > Micromonosporaceae > Micromonospora > Micromonospora sp. NPDC007271. The sequence goes on along the minus strand of NZ_JBEYER010000015.1, from coordinate 17,203 downwards.
GGAAACGAGCGCCGGCCAGCGAGTTGCTGCGGATCGTCGCGGTTGGTGACGAGGCTGATCACTTCAGCCTCCGGCCCGATCCGGCCCGCAGACTGCCGGGTCGGGGAGCGAACATGCACCCGGATCCGGCCTGCTTCGCGCAAGCGGTGCGGCGCCGCGCCTTCGGGCGGGCACTGCGCATCACCGGGGTCATCGACCACGGGGCGCTGGCGGAGCACGTTGACGCGCCATCCCCGACGACCGGTCAACCCGACCGGTCGCGGGTCGCTAGCAAGGTAGGACGACCGACATGAGCACACGATGAAGTCGCAGAAATGACCAGGCTTCAAGTGCACGAGTGAGGTCGCTGCGGGTGCTGCCCGCACGACCTCGGAGTGAGGAGTGCAGTGGCAGGAAAGGCCCGCGTACACGAGCTCGCCAAGGAGCTCGGGGTCGAAAGCAAGACCGTTCTCGCCAAGCTCAAGGAGATGGGCGAGTTCGTGAAGTCCGCGTCCAGCACCGTCGAGGCGCCCGTCGCCCGACGGCTGCGTAGCGCGTTCGTGGCGTCCGCCGGTTCGCCGGCGCCGGCCGCCCCGCCGGCGGCCGCGCCCACCCCGGCGCCCACCCCGACCCCGTCCCCGACCCCGGGTGCTCCCCGGGTGTCGGCCAAGCCCATGCCGCCGCGGCGGCCGACCCCGACCCCTGGGCCGAAGCCCAAGGGTCCGGTTCCGGGTCCGCCGCAGCCGGTGGCCAAGCCGGCGAGCGCGCACGACATCGAGGTGGCCGCCGCCGAGGCGCGTGCCGCCGCGCTGAAGGCTGAGCAGGAGGCCGCGGTCAAGGCCGCCCAGGCCGCCCGCCAGCAGCAGCGTGAGAACGTTCGCCGGGAGCCCCCGACCGAGGGTGGCCCCCGTCCCGGCCCGCGTCCGGGTCCGGGCGCCATGCCGTCCCGTCCGGGTGCCCCGGCCGCCGGTCGTCCCGGTGCGCCGACCCCGGGTCCGGGCGCGCGGCCCGGCGGTCGTCCGCCGGCGCGCGGTGCCGGCAACAACCCGTTCGGCATCCAGGGCGGTCAGCAGCAGCGGCCCCCGGCCGCCGGTGCGGGCGGTCCCCGGCCGAGCCCGGCCTCGATGCCGCCGCGGCCCAGCCCGGCCTCGATGCCGCCGCGGCCCAGCCCGGCCTCCATGCCGAGCCAGCGCCCGGGTCGCCCCGGCGGCCCCGGCGCGGGTCGTCCCGGTGGTGGCGGTGCCGGTCGCCCCGGTGGTGGCGGCGGTTTCCGCGGCGGTCCCGGTGGTGGCGGCGGCGGTGGCGGCGGCTACCGCGGCGGTCCCGGTGGTGGCGGCGGCGGTGGCGGCGGCTACCGCGGCGGTCCCGGTGGCGGCGGTGGTGCCGGTGCCGGTGCCGGTGGTGGCTTCCGTCCGGGTGCCCCGGCCGGTGGCGCCGGTCGTCCGGGTGGTGGCGGTCGTGGCCGTGGCGGCGGCGCCGCGGGTGCCTTCGGGCGTCCGGGTGGCCGGCCGACCCGTGGTCGTAAGTCGAAGAAGCAGCGCAGACAGGAGTTCGACAACCTGTCGGCCCCGACCATGTCCTCGGGCGCGCCCCGGGGCCAGGGTCAGGTCGTCCGGTTGTCCCGTGGCGCCTCGCTGTCGGACTTCGCCGACAAGATCAACGCCAACCCGGGTTCGCTGGTCCAGGAGATGTTCAACCTGGGCGAGATGGTGACCGCGACCCAGTCGTGCTCCGACGACACCCTGCTGCTGCTGGGTGAGCACCTCGGCTTCGACGTGCAGATCGTCAGCCCGGAGGACGAGGACCGCGAGCTGCTCGCGCAGTTCAACATCGACCTCGACGCGGAGGTGTCGGAGGACCGCCTGGTCAGCCGTGCGCCGGTGGTGACCGTCATGGGTCACGTCGACCACGGTAAGACCAAGCTGCTCGACGCGATCCGCAAGGCGAACGTGGTGGCCGGCGAGGCGGGTGGCATCACCCAGCACATCGGCGCGTACCAGGTCCACGTCCCGCACGAGGGCGAGGACCGCGCGGTGACCTTCATCGACACCCCGGGTCACGAGGCGTTCACCGCCATGCGTGCCCGTGGTGCCCAGGTGACGGACATCGTGATCCTGGTGGTGGCGGCCGACGACGGCGTGATGCCGCAGACCGTCGAGGCGCTCAACCACGCCAAGGCGGCGGACGTGCCGATCGTGGTTGCGGTCAACAAGGTCGACAAGCCGGAGGCCAACCCGGACAAGGTCCGCCAGCAGCTGACCGAGTACGGCCTGGTCGCCGAGGAGTACGGCGGCGACACCATGTTCGTCAACGTCGCGGCGAAGCCCGGCATCGGCATCGAGGACCTGCTCGAGGCCGTGCTGCTGACCGCCGACGCGTCGCTGGAGCTGACCGCTCCGATCGACGGGCCGGCTCAGGGTGTCGCGATCGAGGCGCACCTGGACAAGGGCCGCGGTTCGGTGGCGACCGTGCTGGTGCAGAAGGGCACCCTGCGGGCGGGCGACTCGATCGTCGCCGGTGGGGCGCACGGCCGGGTCCGGGCCATGCTGGACGAGAACGGCAAGCCGGTCGACGAGGCCGGTCCGTCGCGTCCGGTCATGGTGCTGGGTCTGACCACGGTGCCGGGTGCGGGTGACACCTTCCTGGCCGCCGAGGACGACCGGACCGTGCGGCAGATCGCCGAGCAGCGCCAGGCGCGGCGGCGGGCGGCGGCGTTCGCCAACTCCCGTGGCCGGGCCACCCTCGAGACGCTCATGGAGCAGCTCAAGGAGGGCGAGAAGACCTCGCTCAACCTGGTGCTCAAGGGCGACGGCTCCGGTTCCGTGGAGGCCCTCGAGGACGCGCTGTTCAACCTCGACATCCCGGAGGAGGTCCAGCTGCGGATCATCCACCGGGGCGTGGGTGCGATCACCGAGAGCGACGTCATGCTCGCGAGCGCCTCGTCCGAGGCGGTCACGATCATCGGCTTCAACGTGCGGGCCGCCAACAAGGTCCGCGAGATCGCCGACCGCGAGGGCGTGGAGATCCGGTACTACACGGTCATCTACCAGGCCATCGAGGAGATCGACGCCGCACTCAAGGGCCTGCTCAAGCCGGAGTACGAGGAGGTCGAGCTGGGGAGCGCGGAGATCCGCGACGTCTTCCGCTCGTCCAAGATCGGCAACATCTCCGGTTGTATCGTCCGGTCCGGTGTCATCCGCCGCAACGCCAAGGCGCGGCTGCTGCGGGACGGTGCGGTCGTGGCGGACAACCTCACGATCAGCTCCCTCAAGCGGTTCAAGGATGACGCGACGGAGGTCCGCGAGGGCTTCGAGTGTGGTCTGACGCTGGCCGGTTTCAACAACGTCCAGGTCGGCGACATCATCGAGACCTTCGAGATGCGGGAGAAGCCGCGCGCCTGAGCGGTGTGCACGAGACGACGGCCGGGGCCAGCGGGCCCCGGCCGTCGCCGTCTGCACAGGCTGCGACAATCTCCCGCGTGCTCAGGTACGCGCTGCTCCTCGCCCCCTCCGCCAACCGCGTCTACGCCGACGCGGCCAGCCGGCTGGCCCGCGCCGAACTGGCGGTCTTCGCCGGCTCGGGGGTGCTCGACGTGCCGCCGGTCGACGCCGCCGTGGAACGGATCGGCGGGGTGGAGTACCTGACCTTCGCCGCGCCGCAGCCGGGGCTGGGCGGGCGCGACCTGGCGTACCTGGCCAACCTGTCGGCGGCGTACGCGCTGTTCGAGCGGGTGGGCGACGACCTGCTCCGGCCGGTGCCGCTGCACCCCCTCGCCCGCTACGACGCCGACCTGATCACCATCCCGAAGTACGCGGGCAAGACCAACGAGCAGTTCACCCGGCTGCTGCTCAACGTCACCGTGCTCGCCTCCGCCGCGGCCGGCGGGATGCTGGACCGGCAACTGGTGGTGCTCGACCCGCTCTGCGGCCGCGGCACCACCCTCAACCAGGCGCTGATGTACGGCTACGACGGCATCGGCGTCGAGCACGACGGCAAGGACGTGGACGCGTACGCGGCGTTCCTGCGTACCTGGCTGCGCCGCAAGCGGCTCAAGCACACCGCCGAGACGGTGCCGGTACGCCGGGACCGCAAGCTCGTCGCCCGGCGGTTCGAGGCGGTGCTCGCCCCGTCCCGGGACGACCACCGGGCCGGGGCGACCCAGCGGGTCACCGTGCTGCACACCGACACCACCCGCGTCCGGGAGGTGCTGCGGCCGGGCTGCGCCGACGTGATCGTGACCGACGCGCCGTACGGGGTGGCGCACGGCAGCCGCACCGGGCAGGCGCTGTCGCGTAGCCCGCTGGACCTGCTCGGCGCGGCGGTGCCGGTCTGGCGACAGTTGCTGCGCCCCGGCGGGGCGCTGGGGCTGTCCTGGAACACTCTGGTGGCGCCCCGGGCGGCGGCCGAGGCGGTGCTGACCGAAGCGGGCCTGCGGGTGATGGACGGGCCCGGCTGGCGTGATCTCGCCCACCGGGTCGACCAGGCGATCGACCGGGACGTGCTGGTGGCGGTCGCGCCTGGCGACGACTCCAACCCGGCTGACGGCCATCATTCGGCCTCCGCGCCGCCTGGCGCCGCTCCGGACCGAGTACAGCCGGCCTGACACCGCGCCCCGCCCGGCAGCCGTCGCCGGACGCGTCGGCCGAAAAGGGGTGACCCGGCCGGCCGGTCCGCGTACCGTTGCTCGCCGTGTACACGGGAACCGCGCACTTCGACCTGTTGCTGCCGGGGGACTCCCGGTCCCTGAAGGCCAAGCGCTCGTACGTCCGGCCGATCGTCGCCGCGTTGCGCCGGTTGGAGGTGTCGGCCGCCGAGGTCGGGGCGCTCGATCTGCACGGCCGCGCCGAGATCGGGGTGGCCGTGGTGGCCGCCGAGCCGGCGCACGTCCGGGAGGTGCTCGACTCCTGCGAGCGCCTCGTGGCCGCCCGCCCGGAGACCGAGCTGCTCTCCGTCCGCCGCCGTCTCCACGGCGCTGAGGACTGAGCCCGCCACAGGCGTTAGGAAGGGCCCCTTCACCCCCACGAGGCGTTAACAGGGGGCCCTTCCTTGCACCGGCGGCCGTGCGCGGGGGGCGGGGCAGCGCGGGTACTGTTCGAGGTGTTGGGCGGTCGGACCCGGCGGCGCCCGCGCCGTCGTATCCGGCCGACGGCTCCAGTTCGCGGCGCGGCGTCAGACGCGCCGAGCTGGAGTCGTCGTTGGGAACAGAGAGCCCTGGAGGTGGGGGACATGACGGATCCGGCCAAGGTACGCCGGCACGCGGAGCGCATCCGTGAACTGGTCGCGTCGGTGGTGCGGAGCCAGATCAAGGACCCCCGGCTCGGGATGATCACCATCACCGACGCCCGGATCACCGCCGACCTGCGGGACGCCACCGTCTTCTACACGGTGCTCGGCGACGCGGCGGCCCAGGCCAGCACGGCCGCCGCGCTGGAGAGCGCGAAGGGCATGCTGCGCAGCACGGTCGGCAAGGCCCTCGGGCTGCGCCACTCGCCGACCCTGACGTTCGTCCTCGACGACGTGCAGGACCAGGTCAAGCACATCGACGACCTGCTCGCGGCGGCCCGCAACGCCGACGCGGAGGTGCAGCGGCTGGCGGCCAACGCCCAGTACGCGGGCGAGGCGCAGCCGTACCGGCTGGACGACGAGGACACCGAGGCCGAGGACGCCGGGACCGGCGCCGACGAGTCGCACGGCGCCGACGAGTCGCGCGGCGCCGACGAGCCGCACGGCGGCGACCGCCGGTGACCGCTCCCGCCGAGGGCGGTACGCCGGCCGGTGCCGGCCCCACCGACACCGACTGGGCGGCCGCCGTCGCGGCGGTACGCGAGCTCCCCGCCGACGCGCGGGTGCTGCTGATCTGCCACGTCAACCCGGACGGCGACGCGCTGGGCAGCATGCTCGGCTTCGGGCTGGGCCTGCGCCGCCGGGGCGTACGGCACCTCCAGGCGACCTTTCCCGGGCCGCCGGAGGTGCCCGAGCCGTTCCGCTGGCTGCCCGGGCTCGACCTGCTGGTGCCGCAGGACGACGCGTACCCGGATCCGGACCTGGTCGTCTGCTTCGACGCGGCGAGCGAGTCCCGGCTGGGCGACCTGGCCGGCCGGCTCGGCAAGGCCGGCACCGCGCTGGTGCTGGACCACCACGCCTCGAACACCCGGTTCGGGGGCATCCACCTGGTGGACCCGCACGCGGCGGCCACCTCGGTGGTCGCCGAGGGGCTGTTGGACCGGCTCGGGGTGCGGCTGGACGCGGAGATAGCCACCTGCCTCTACGTGGCGCTCAGCACGGACACCGGCTCGTTCCGCTTCGAGGCCACCACGCCCGAGGTGCACCGGATGGCGGCCCGGCTGCTGGCCACCGGCATCCGTCCCGGGGACATCTCCCGGCGGATCTTCGACACCCGGCCGTTCGGCGCGGTCCGGCTCTTCGGCGAGGTGCTGGGCCGGGCCCGACTGGAACCGGCGGCCGCCGCCGGGCACGGGCTGGTCTGGACGTACGCCACCCAGGACGACCTGGCCCGGTACGACCAGCCGGCGTACGTGCTGGAGGCGCTGATCGACTCGGTGCGCTGCACCGCCGAGGCGGACGTGAGCTGCGTGGTCAAGCAGGTCGCACCCGCCGAGTGGGCGGTCTCGCTGCGCAGCAAGGGCGCGGTGGACGTGAGCCGGGTGGCGGTGGCGTTGGGCGGCGGTGGGCACCGTTTCGCGGCCGGTTTCACCGGGCGGGGCACCGTCGACGAGGTGGTGGACCGGATCCGCGCCGAGCTGGACGGGGCGGTGCTGACGGCCTGAATTCAGGGACGACTCCGGGGCGTACCGGACTTCCGGCGCTCCGTGACGGTCGGGACAATCGGGTGATGGATCACCCCCGAGAGCTCACCGCCGAGGCGCCCCGAGCCTGGGACCGTCCGGTCGTCACCGTCCCGATGCTGATCTGTCTCTCCCTGGTCGGTGGCCAGTTCCCGTCCTTCTCCGCCCAGGCCAACCTCTACACCCTGGGCACCGGTGGCGCGTTGATCTGGATCGGCCTGAGCAACCGGGCGCCCCGACGGCCCGCGCCGGGCCGGTTGCCGTCGGGCGCGGTCTGGTGGTTGCTGCCGGTCACCGTCTTCGGGGTCTTCGAAGGGGCGACCTTCGTGTTGAACGTGGGCGACGATTTTCCCACCTTCTCCCGGTTGGCCGATCCGCTGCTGGAGGACCACCTGGTCCGCTCCGCGGCCTGGTTCGCCTGGCTGGCCGCGTTCTGGGGGCTGGTCCGCCGATGATGCGCGCCCTGGCGATCGGCGGTTTCCTGACCGCGTTGCTGCTCTTCGCGGCCGTCGAGTGGGCCGCCCGCCGGGAGGGCTCCAAGATCCCGTCGCTCGCCGACGTGTGCGCCTTCGTCATGCGCTACGAGGTGGGCCCGGTGCCGGTGGGGCGGATCGGCCTGTTCGGCTTCTGGTGGTGGCTCGGCTGGCACTTCCTCGCCCGCTGACCGGGCTCCCCGATGGTGTCCGCATCCCGGGAAGTGCGGGCGGCAGCAGGAAAGTGAACGTTAATTTGGGTGCGGACCGGTGCTCCGGCGCTGGTCACGGGCGGTGGCGTCGACACCCGGTGCCGCCTCCCTCCAGGGTCAGACCGACCCGGGCTCACGCCGCCAGGCGCGCCGCTCCGGTGATCCCGGACCGCCGCCCCGGCGCTCACCGAAACGCCCGTAGGGCCACCGGCTGCCGGTGGTCCGCACCCTGGAAGGGAACTTTCATGGCGACCAAGCGCAAGCCGCGGACCGAGACCACGACCACCGAGGAGACGCGCGAGCAGATGCGCCGCGCGCTGCAGACCTCGATGGACACCCGTCAGTGACGGGTGCCGCCCGGCGGTGACGCGGTAGGCCACGACGTCACCGCCGCCCCGTACGGCGCGCCCGGCGCTACCCTCGCCCGGTGCGCCGCATCCTGATCGTCGGCAGCTCGGGGGCCGGTAAGAGCACGCTCGCCCGCGAGGTCGCCCGCCGCCTCGACCTCCCGCTGATCCACCTCGATCGCCACTTCTGGCGGCCGGGCTGGATCGCTGCCACGGACGCCGACTTCCGGGCCGAGGTCGCCCGGCTCGCCGCCCGTTCGGCCTGGGTCATGGACGGCAACTACCGCAGCACGCTCGATCTCCGGCTGCCCCGCGCCGACCTGCTGGTGCTCTGTGACCCGCCGTGGCCGCTCTGCCTCGCCCGGGTGCTGCGTCGGCGCTGGGCGTACCGGGCCACGCCCCGGCCCGACCTGCCGGACGGCTGCCCCGAGCAGCTCGACCTGCAGTTTCTCCGTTACGTGTGGCGGTACCCCCGCCGGTCCCGGCCCCTGGTGTACGCGGCCGTCGCCGCCCACGCCCCCGAGGTGCCGGTGATCCGCCTCCGCACCCGCGCCGACACCCGCCGCTGGCTGGCCACCCTCCCCGCCCCGTCCCGGTGATCATGAGGTTGGCGGCGGTTGCGGAGATCGACAGCGCCGCCACCCTCGTGATCAACGTGGGCTGGGCGGCGGATTGGTAAGCGGTGGGGGTGCTTGTGTTCCTTACTGAGGCGTGTCAGGATCGGCGGCGATGAGTCAGATCGCCGCCCCTGCCAGTTCGCCCACCGTCTCGGCCCGCCGGATCGCCGCGCTCGCCCTGCCCGCCCTGGTGGTGCTCGCCGCCGAGCCGCTCTACGTCCTGGTCGACACGGCGGTGGTCGGTCACCTGGGCCGCGTACCGCTCGCCGCGCTCGCCGTCGGCGGTACGGTGCTGACCCTGACGGCCTGGCTCGGCACCGTCGTCGCGTACGGCACCACGGGGCGGTCCGCCCGGCGGTTCGGCTCGGGGGACCGGGCCGCGGCGGTGGCCGAAGGCGTCCAGGCATCCTGGCTCGCCCTGACCGTCGGCGTGCTGGTGGCGCTCGCCATGCAGGTCGGCGGCGGATGGCTGGCGCGTACCCTCGTCGGCGGCCCGGGCGAGGTGGCCGACGCCGCCGCCGGCTGGCTGCGGATCGCGGCGCTCGGCGCGCCCGGCCTGCTGCTGGCCGCCGCCGGCAACGGCTGGCTGCGCGGCATCCAGGACACTCGACGCCCGCTGCTCTTCGTGCTCGCGCCCAACCTGCTCTCCGCGCTGCTCTGCCCGCTGCTGGTCTACCCGGCCGGGCTCGGGCTGGTCGGCTCGGCGGTGGCGAACGTCATCGCGCAGACCATCTCCGGCGGCCTCTTCGCGGCGGCGCTGGTGCGCGAGCGGATCTCCCTGCGCCCCCGGCCGCGGCTGATCCGCCAGCAGCTCGTGCTCAGCCGCGACCTGCTCATCCGGGGGGTCGCCTTCCAGGCCAGCTTCCTCTCCGCCACCGCCGTCGCGGCCCGGTTCGGCGCCGCGGCGGTCGGCGCCCACCAGATCGCCGTACAGCTGTGGTTCTTCACCGCGCTGGTGCTGGACGCCCTCGCGATCGCCGCGCAGGCGCTGATCGGCGCGGCGCTCGGGGCCGGCGACGCCGCCGGCGCGCGCGCCCTGGCCCGCCGGATCGCCCTGCTCGGCGGGGCCTGCGGCGTGGCCTTCGCGGTGCTCATCGCCGCCGGCGCCGGCCTGGTGCCGTCCTGGTTCAGCTCCGATCCGCAGGTACGCGAGCAGGCGATGGTCGCCTGGCCGTGGTTCGTCGCGCTCCAGCCGATCGGCGGGGTGGTCTTCGCCCTCGACGGCGTGCTGATCGGCGCGGGCGACGTCCGCTACCTGCGCAACCTCACCATCGTGGCGGCGCTGGGCGGCTTCCTGCCCGCCATCTGGCTGGCCTACGGGCTCGATCTCGGGCTGGGCGGGATCTGGGCCGGGCTGACGCTGTTCGTGGTGCTCCGGCTGGTCGCGCTGCTGCTGCGGGTGCGCTCCGGCGGCTGGGCGGTGGTCGGCGCGGTCCGCTGACCACCGCCGCCGCCTCAGCAGTCCTCGCCGTCGCCCGGCTTCCAGCCCGGTTCGTAGATGTCGCCGGTCGGCCCCGGCGTCGGGCGCCGGTAGCGGGCGGTGGGGTCGTACTCCAGGGCGAGGTAGCCCTGCACCATCGCGTCGCAGGGCGCGTTCGCGACCGTCACCGCGGCCGAGCCGATCCAGAGTCCCCGGGACGACGCCCGGACGTCGTCCGGGTGGGGGAACTGCCAGACGACCTCGTCGCGCACGGTCACCAGCTCGGCGCCGGGCGGGTACGCCTGCGCCTGGAACAGGTCGAACGAGTAGACCCAGATGAACCGGGTGGTGATGGCCAGCACGCGGACGCCGTCGTCGGTGGTCGTGGCGGCGTATTCGATCGTGCCACGGGCGCGGATACCGTCCTGCGGCACGAAGGCGGGGTCGGCGTCGCGGCGGATCCGGCTGGCATAGCCGAGGCCGACGCCCCGGGCCAGGTCGTCGGTGACCCCGGCCCGCGCGTCGGGGGCGAGCCGGGCGAGGAACGCCTTCGGGTCGCCGTACAGCATGTCCTTGCCCAGCCGGCCGGCGACCAGTGCTGCCCGGACGACGGACAGCGCGTCCGTGACCTGCTTCTGCGTGAACGGGCCGGCCGGTCGGGCGGCCGGCAGGACGATCGCCTGCTCGCCCTCGACGAAGTGCTCGGCGGGCGTGTCGAGGTAGACGCCCAGGGTGTTGCCGTCGGCGTCGAGCTGTCGCGGCGCCTTGGTGGTCCGGGACCCCAGCACCACCTCGCCGTGGTTCACCTTGTCGACGAAGCGCCAGCCGGCGGTGCCGAGGAAGCCGAGGAGGCCGACGACCAGCAACAAGCCGACGGCGCCGAGCAGCTTCCCGCTGTGCCGCTCCCAGCCGAGGTGCAGCCGCTCCCGCCGGGTCAGTTCGTGTTCCTGAACCGGATGGCGCATCCAGTCGGGCACCTTGACAGCCTCGTCGGGCGCGAACATCTCGTCGAGGCGGCGCGACGGCTCGGGCTTCTGCTGTTGGTCGGTCATTCCCGTTCTTTCGGACCGGTCGACGTCCGCCCCGGCAGGCCATCCCGGCGGGGGAGCGGTTCGCGTCAGAGCTTGTCGGTCGGAGATCTTGAAGACAGGCGAGGGGACGCGGGGAGTTTGCCCTACCGGACGGCGCGGCCGCCACCCCGTTCGGGCTCGATTCAGCAGGTGTCCTCGATGTCCAGGATCCGGTCCGGGTCGAAGACCTCGTTCTGTTCCGGATCGGCCGGGACGTCGTGGTCGGGCGCGCCCGGACGGAGCAGGCCCTTGTCGAAGGCCGCGCAGTCGATGTTGGAGGCGTAGGAGTGCGCGTCCTCGATCCACAGCCCGTTCGAATCGGCGTCGACGTCATCGGGATGCGGCACGCTCCAGACCACCATGTCGTGCACCACGACCAGTCCGTCGCCCGGTACCGCGCTGCTGGTCCGGAAGGCGTACGCCCAGACGAGGTTGGTGGTCACCGCCAGGATGCGGATGCCGTCGGCGTCCTTCGTCGCCCGGTAGGTGATCCGGCCCTTCACCCGGGGCTGGTCGGCGGTGAGCCGGGCGCCGGGTGCCAGCCGGGTGGCGTACGCGGCAGACGTGCCTGATGTGAAGGCCTTGCGCTGGTTGGCGCGGGCGTCCGGGGCGAACTGCCGGACCAACGGTTCAGGATCCTTCCTGGTCATGAACCGGCGGTCCAGCCGCGCGGTCACCACGGCCTTCCGGACCTTCGCCAGCGCGGCCGCCACCTGCTTCTCGGTGAACGGGCCGGTCCGTTTCGCGACCGGCAGGACGATCCCCGCCTGCCCCTGCGGGAACGTGGCGGCCGGGGTGCCGTCGAACGGACTGATCGCCGCGGGCGACGGCGACGCGGGCGGCGGGGACGCGGACGGCGGGGACGCGGGCGGCGGCGACGCGGACATGCGGCCGTGCTCGCCGGCCGGTCGGCTCGTCGCCGCGTATGGCACCGGTCGCCCGCCCGCCTCCGGCATCGACACCAGCACGGCGCCGCCGACCACCCCGATGTAGGTGAGCAGCACCAGCACGGTCGCGATCAGGCCGGCGTGCCGCCTCAGCCGGCTCCGCAGCCGGTCGCCGCGCCTCGCGTCGGTGTCCGCGGGTGGCTGGCGCAACCACTCCGGGGCCGTCCCGGGTTCTCCGCCGGAGCCGGACGGCGGGCCGGGTTGACGCGGTGGTGGGGAGGTCGGCCGGTTGTCGGTCATCACGGCCCCCGAGTACGCGAGTGGGCGAGGTGTCACCGATTGTCACACTTCGTCGGGCGGCGCGATACCCCCGTCACGGGCGACACGGGGCTCTGGCAGGCTTGGCGGTCGTGAGCACAGACGGTCTGATCGTGGTCGACAAACCCGGCGGCATGACCTCGCACGACGTGGTGGCGCGGATCCGGCGACTGGCGCGTACCCGCCGGGTCGGGCACGGCGGGACGCTGGACCCGATGGCCACCGGGGTGCTGGTGATCGGGGTGGGGCGGGCGACCCGTCTGCTCACCTACATGATCGGCGCCGGCAAGAGCTACACCGCGACGATCCGGCTGGGCCAGGCCACCGTCACCGACGACGCCGAGGGCGACGTGATCGCCACCACCTCGACCGTCGGGGTGACCGACGACGGCGTCCGCGCCGCGCTCGCCGCCCAGACCGGCGAGATCGACCAGGTGCCCAGCGCCGTCAGCGCCATCAAGATCAATGGTCAGCGGGCGTACAAGCGGGTCCGCGAGGGGGAGAGCGTCGAGCTGCCCGCCCGCCGGGTCACCATCTCCCGACTGGACGTCCTGGCGATCCGCCGGGACGCCCCGGACGTGGTGGACGTGGACGTGGACGTGACCTGTTCCTCCGGGACGTACATCCGGGCCATCGCCCGGGACGCGGGCCTGGCGCTCGGGGTCGGCGGCCACCTGACCGCGCTGCGCCGCACCGCCGTGGGCGGCTTCACCCTGGCCGAGGCGGCCACCCTCGACACGCTGGAGCGGTGCGCTCCCGACGTGGTCAACCTGCCCCTGGCCGCGGCCGCCGACCGGTTCTTCCCGCGCCGGGACGCCACCGGCGACGAGGCGAAGGTCCTCGCCCACGGTGGCCCGCTCGACGTGGTCGGCATCGCCGGCCCGTACGCCGTCTTCGGACCCGACGGCGGGTTGATCGCTATCGTCAGCGAGCGGGACGGGCGGGCCCGTGCGGAGATCGTGCTGGCCCCGGCCTGACGACGGCGGTGGCGAGCAGGGGACGACGGCGGCGGCGAGCAGGGGAGGACGGCATGCAGCGGTGGCGGGGGTACGAGGCGGCACCCGGGGGCTGGGGGCGCTCGGTGGTCACCATCGGCGTCTTCGACGGGGTGCACAAGGGGCATCAGGCCACCATCGGCCACGCCGTGGCGCGCGCCCGTGAGCTGGGGGTCAAGTCGGTGGTGGTGACCTTCGACCCGCACCCGGCCGAGGTGGTCCGCCCCGGCTCGCACCCCGCGGTGCTCACCGAACCGGCCCGCAAGGCGGAGCTGATCGAGGCGCTCGGCGTCGACGTGCTCTGCGTGGTGCCGTTCACCCCGGAGTTCTCCCGGCTGCCGGCCGAGGCGTTCGTGCACGACATCCTGGTCGAGCACCTGCACGCCGCGCTGGTGGTGGTCGGCGAGAACTTCCGGTTCGGGCACCGGGCGGCCGGCGACGTGGCCCTGCTGGAGCGGTTGGGCCGCACCTTCGGCTTCGCGGCGGAGGGCGGCCCGCTGGTCGCCGAGGCGGGGACGGTCTTCTCCTCCACGTACATCCGTTCCTGCGTCGACGCGGGCGACGTGGCCGCGGCGGCCGCCGCGCTCGGCCGTCCGCACCGGGTCGAGGGCGTGGTGGTCCGCGGCGACCAGCGCGGACGTGAGCTGGGCTACCCGACGGCCAACCTGCTGACCCACCGGTACGCGGCGGTCCCCGCCGACGGGGTGTACGCCGCCCGCCTGGTGCGCCGCGGGCGGGAGCCGCTCGCGGCGGCCGTCTCCATCGGCACCAACCCGACCTTCTCCGGCCGGGAGCGCCGGGTGGAGGCGTACGTGCTCGACTTCTCCGGCGACCTGTACGGCGAGCGGCTGGCCCTGGACTTCGTGGCGCACCTGCGGGAACAGCGGACGTACGACTCGATCGAGCCGTTGGTGGCCCAGATCGCCGAGGACGTGGAGCGGACCCGCCGCGCGTTCGGCTGAGCCCGCCGCCCCCGCCCAGGCGGGCCGACGCGACCGGCGCCCGCCTTGCTCCGGCCCGCCCGCCGCCCCTGCTCCGGCCGGCGCGCCGCCCTTCACCGGGCGGTTCCCGGCCGGGCTGGTAGTCTGAGAGGGACGTCGGCTGACCGACGTGGGGCCTCGCGTGCCTGCACGACGCCGCGGGTGCGAGGACCGGTCCGATCCCCGGTCGCCCCGAGCGACCCGCCGGACCTCATCGAACGACCCACGAAACAGGGAGAACATGGCGCTCGACCAGGAAGCCAAGGCCAAGATCCGCTCCGAGTACGCGACCCAGGAGGGCGACACCGGTTCGCCCGAGGTGCAGGTCGCGGTCCTCACCAAGCGGATCGCCGAGCTCACCGAGCACCTGAAGGTGCACAAGCACGACCACCACAGCCGTCGCGGGCTGCTGCTGCTGGTCGGCCGTCGCCGTCGGCTGCTCAACTACGTCCAGAAGAAGGACATCAACCGCTACCGGTCGCTCATCGAGCGGCTCGGTCTGCGCCGGTGACGTGACGGGGGAGTGGCCTGCGGCCGCTCCCCCGTTCCGGTACCACTGAAAGAACCCGGGTCACGCGACCACCCGAGAGGGAGCCGGTCAGCGTACCGGTCTCCGGTAGTGGCCCCCGGGCACGCCGGCATCGTGCCGGCCACCCGGGCGCTTCGATCGAAGACCGGCCGTCTGAGCAGCTCCCGTGTCGTGGACCCCCGACGCGAAGGAGCACGACAGCACCATGACCGAGACCAACCTCGGCACCGAATCCCGCACCGCCGTGATCGACAACGGGTCCTTCGGCACCCGTGAGATCACCTTCTCCACCGGTCGGCTGGCCCGCCAGGCCGCCGGCTCCGTCATCGCCCAGCTCGGCGAGACGGTCGTCCTCTCCGCCACCACCGCCGGCAAGCAGCCGCGGGAGCAGTTCGACTTCTTCCCACTGACGGTGGACGTCGAGGAGCGGATGTACGCCGCGGGCCGCATCCCCGGCTCGTTCTTCCGCCGTGAGGGCCGGCCCAGCGAGGACGCCATCCTCACCTGCCGGCTGATCGACCGGCCGCTGCGCCCGTCCTTCGTCAAGGGCCTGCGCAACGAGGTCCAGGTCGTCGAGACCGTCCTCGCGCTCGACCCGCAGCACCCGTATGACGTCGTGGCGATCAACGCCGCCTCGATGTCGACCAAGCTCTCCGGCCTGCCGTTCTCCGGCCCGATCGGGGCCACCCGGATGGCCCACGTCGACGGCCAGTGGGTCGCCTTCCCGACGTACGAGGAGCTGGAGCGGGCCACCTTCGACATGGTGGTGGCCGGCCGGGCCCTGCCGGACGGCGACGTCGCGATCATGATGGTCGAGGCCGAGGCCACCGAGCACACCGTGAAGCTGGTCGCCGGCGGGGCGACCGCCCCGACCGAGGAGGTCGTCGCCAGCGGCCTGGAGGCCGCCAAGCCGGCCATCCGGGAGCTGTGCCGGGCGCAGAGCGAGCTGGCCGAGGTGGCCGCCAAGCCGGTCGCCGAGTTCCCGGTCTTCCTGGACTACGCCGACGACGCGTACGAGGCGGTCGCCGAGCTGGCCCGCGCCGAGGTCGCCGAGGCCCTGAAGATCGCCGGCAAGCACGACCGCGAGGAGGCTCTGGACCGGGTCAAGGCCAAGGTCGTCGAGGAGCTCGGCCCGCGCTTCGAGGGCCGGGAGAAGGAGCTCTCCGCCGCCTTCCGGTCGCTGACCAAGTCCGAGGTCCGCAGCCGGGTGCTGCGCGAGCAGGTCCGCATCGACGGCCGGGGCCCGCGCGACATCCGCCCGCTGACCGCCGAGGTCGGCGTGCTGCCCCGGGTGCACGGCTCGGCGCTCTTCGAGCGCGGCGAGACCCAGATCCTGGGCGTCACCACGCTGAACATGCTGCGCATGGAGCAGTCGCTGGACACCCTCTCCCCGGAGAAGTCCAAGCGCTACATGCACAACTACAACTTCCCGCCGTACTCCACCGGGGAGACCGGCCGGGTCGGGTCGCCGAAGCGGCGCGAGATCGGCCACGGCGCCCTCGCGGAGCGGGCGCTCATCCCGGTGCTGCCGTCGCGCGAGGAGTTCCCGTACGCGATCCGGCAGGTCTCGGAGGCCCTCGGCTCCAACGGCTCCACCTCGATGGGCTCGGTCTGCGCCTCGACGCTGGGCCTGCTCTCGGCGGGTGTGCCGCTGAAGGCTCCGGTCGCCGGCATCGCCATGGGCCTCATCTCCGACGAGGTCGAGGGCAAGACCCGGTACGTGACGCTGACCGACATCCTCGGCGCCGAGGACGCGTTCGGCGACATGGACTTCAAGGTCGCCGGCACCCGGGACTTCGTCACCGCGCTCCAGCTCGACACCAAGCTCGACGGCATCCCGTCGGACGTGCTGGCCGCCGCGCTGCAGCAGGCGCACGAGGCCCGGCAGACCATCCTCGACGTGATGCAGTCGGCGATCGAGGCCCCGGCCGCGATGAGCGACTACGCGCCGCGGGTCACCACCGTCAAGATCCCGGTCGACAAGATCGGCATGGTGATCGGCCCGAAGGGCCAGACCATCAACGCCATCCAGGACGAGACCGGTGCCGAGATCTCCATCGAGGACGACGGCACCATCTACGTCGGCGCGACCAACGGCCCGTCGGCCCAGGCCGCGGTCGAGCGGATCAACGCGATCGCCAACCCGACCCTGCCGAAGGTCGGCGACCGGTTCCTCGGCACCGTGGTGAAGACCGCCGCGTTCGGCGCCTTCGTCTCGCTGCTCCCCGGCCGCGACGGCCTGCTGCACATCTCGAAGGTGGGCGACGGCAAGCGGGTCGAGAAGGTCGAGGACTTCCTCAACGTCGGGGACAAGGTCGAGGTGGAGATCGCCGACATCGACCAGCGCGGCAAGATCTACCTGGACAAGGTCCGCCCGGAGGGCGCCGAGGCGCCGGCCGCCGAGGAGGCCGCCGGTGGCGAGCGTCCCGCCGGCCGGGACCGGGGCGACCGTGGCCCGCGCGACCGGGGCGACCGCGAGCGCGGCGGCCGCGGCCCGGAGCGGGGCGAGGGCGAGCCGGCACGAGCCGCTGCCGCAGCGACACCACGAGCACGCCCCACACCATCGCGTG